>USIK01000016.1 GCA_900554775.1 uncultured Oscillospiraceae bacterium | reverse complement strand
CTGCATGATTGGCCCGGTTAAAGTTTTGAAGCAAAAGCCCGAAGAAGCCAGGAAAAGAGCCGAAAAATGCCTAGAGCAAGTTCAAATGCTTAAATTTGCAAACAGCAAACCAAGCCAGCTTTCCGGCGGGCAGAAACAAAGGGTTGGCATTGCAAGGACTTTAACAATGAACCCTAAGGTTTTCCTTTTTGAGGAGCCTACCTCGGCCCTTGACCCTGAAACTGTGGGCGAGGTTTTGAAAGTTATAAAAGAGCTTGCTGACATGGGCTTCACGATGGCTGTGGTAACCCATGAAATGGCCTTTGCAAAAGAAGTTTCAACCAAAATTGCTTTCATGGATGGCGGGGTAATTCTTGAAGAAGCCCCACCGAAAGAAATTTTGTCAAACCCGAAAAATGAAAGAACGAAAAGCTTCCTTTCGAGGTTTATTTCAGGCTAAAATAATTCACATAGCTTAAATTTTAGGCAGTGTGTATTTTTTTGAAATAGGTGCTTGACAAACAAATATAATGTTAATAACATTATTAGTATCATTAAAAAGGCGGTAAAACCGCAAAAAACGAAAGAGGGAACTTATTAAATGGTTTTTGAAAGATTAAAATCAATTTTGAAAGAACAATTCGATGTTGAAGAATCGAGCATCACTTTAGAAACCAATTTATTCACCGATTTAGAAGCAGATTCGCTTGATTTAGCTGACTTGCTCGCTTCTGTTGAAGATGAATTTGAAATTGACATTGAAGCAGATGAAGATATTTCGGGTTCTATAAGCACTGTTGGAGACATTGTTAATTACATTTCTGAAATAAAAGGAATATCATAAAACGTTTCGCAGCTTTTAAAGCTGCGTTATTTTTTTTGCTGGAAATTAACTTTATGATGAATTTCTTTAAACATTATAATTTGATGAAGAGTGTCTAAATTTTTAGATATTAATAAAAAACTCACAAAATCAAGAAGAGTTTGTGCTAAAATATAGAATAATAGTTTAATAAATTGAGGGAGTGTGTTATTATGCCGGATATTCTTAAATTTATTCGTAAAAATATTGGACTCAGTATTTCTCTGTCTGCTGTGGCTGTGGGGGCAATCTGCGGAGTAGTCAAAGCTGCTCAAAATGATTCCTCTTCAAGTAATGCGCAGACCGATTCTTCGAGCTCAAGTTCCAGTTCAAGCTCTGGTTCTAGCGGCCAAACTGCGCTGACTAACGAAGAAATTGACAAGGTAATTGAAGATTTAAAAATTTCCGGGAGCATCGACAATATAATTGAAAAGCTTGATGAAATAATCTACAGAGCTCAGCTTTCGGGCAACACTGCTCTTAGAGAATACGCCGAAAATATGAAAAATTCTTATGAACTTCAAAAGCAGCTCGACAGCGTTAACACTTTGATTGAAGCGATGAAAAAGAAAAACACTGATATTGCTGCAGTTGACGACCAGGTTAAAAAGATTCTTTCGGTTGACACTATTTCTTCTGACCTTGATGGCGCTGTTTCCGACGAAGCTTTGCTGGTTATTAAATCGCTTAGTAGCGACAACTCAAAGCAGCTTCAAGAAACTTTGGCGGAAATTGAATGCCTGGTTGAACTTAAGGATGTTGGGGCGCTTACTGTTCGCCAAAGGAGCCTTCTTGACATAATTTTGCTTAGCAAAATAATCGAAGACGGAATGGTTGAAGACGAAAGGCTCCAGCTCGCGAAAGACACTTTGGCCGTTGCGGTTACCATTTTGGAATCTTACCAAAAGCAAAACTACCCGCAAAATAATTACAATACTCTCGTTGAGGGCACGCAGCGCTTCATAAGCTCGGCGAAAAAGGCTTCGAGTGTCCTGCCTGAGCAAACTGTGTTTTTTGACGGTCATTTTGATGTTACTCATCCGCCGATAATGTACGACGGCCATATTTTGATGGCGGTTGATGACCTTTACAAATACATTGATGCAACAATTGAGTATATGTACAATAATTCCACGATGGTTATAACTTCGCCGAATAAAATTCTTGAAATTGTTAGCGGCCAGAACGTTGCTTACCTTAACGATAAGCCTTACAACATGCCGGTTCCTATTCTTTCTTTTGAAGACACTACCTACATGCCCGTTGAATTTTTCGCTCAGGCTTACGATATTTCTTACAAATGGCTTGCGGACCATGATTTCATTGTTCTTTACAAAAATTTGGTCCAGCTTGAAAACCCAAGTGTTCCTAACCAGCTTAGCAAAGGTTAATATTTTAATTAGGGAGAGAGTTTAATGGCTAAATACACGATAATTTCCGACATTGGGAAAGGTTTGGTTTCGCTTCTTCGTGATAAGCTTGTTCCCGAGCCGGTTGACAAAGGCGAAAGCATTGGCATCTGCGACCCGAAAGAGCGCGGGGGCTATATCGTTGGGATTCACCCTTATGACATAAAAGAAGACACAAGTGGACGAGCCACTGAAAACACCACTTTGCCTGACGGAAGCGTTCAGGACCCTCCTGCGATGATTGAGCTTTATTATGTTGTTTCGGTTTGCAGCAAGGCTGAAATTGAAACAAAAGCTCTTGACGAGGCTAAAATTATCGGCAAAATAATTCAAATTTTTAAAGATAATCCGACTATTCCGCCGAGATATATGCCGAATAACGTTGGCATGCCGATTGAAAATGTTCCGATAAGCATGCTTCCGCTTAACATGGAAGAAAAAGTTAAGGTTTGGACCATGTTCGGTGAGCCTTACAAACTTTCGGTTTTCTATGTCGTTGGCCCAATTGCGATTGATTCTGAAAATATTCATAAAGCTAAGAAGAAAGTTGAAACCGTTTACCTTGGTAGCGACCAATTTTCGCCTACAAAAACTGTTGAATTCGCAACGCACATTAAGGAAGAAGACATTGACGACGAGTACACCGAGCGCCCTGATGAGGACGAAGACGAGGAAGAAGACGATTTTTCAGATAGTGAAGAATCTTCAGACGATGATGAGCTTTCTGATGATAGTGACAGCGAAGGTGAACTTTCTGACGATGAAGATGAAGAATTTTCGGATGATCAAAGCGACTATGATTCGGATTTAAGTGACGAAGACTCTGAAGAAGAATAAAATTAATTTTGAAAGGTGGGAAAGTCATGAGAGTTATTCACAAGGCTTCACTTGCGTTTCTTTTGAAAGATATTTATTCAAAAATGCCCGTTTCAAACGCGGTTATCCTTTGCAATGGTAAGCAAAACCCTTACACTCACAAAAAAAGCGGGCACTATGTTTTTTCGAATCTTTACCCCGGCGAATATCAAATCTCGATAAGTTGCAAAGGCTACAATGACCTTAATTTTCCTGTGATTTTGCGAGAAAACGAAACGAAAGAAATAGTTTCGGATTTATCTTACAGCGTGGATAACCAAGACATGATGCGCATAACTAGGATTGAAGCTGAGTGCAGGCATGGCAAGGAACTCCTTAAAAATGCGGGGGTAAGGCTCAGGCTTAAAAACGAGCTTAGTTTCCTTAAATTAATTGAGCCTACGCCGCAGGGTAGCGATGTTCTTAAACTGAATGTCGAAATGATAACGGGGCTTTTGGGCCAAAATTATGTTTATGAATTCAAAAAACAAATGCGAGAAATTTTCTTTTGGGGTTACGACCAAGAAAAAAAGGCGTATATTTCAAGAGATTTTCAAGAAACGGAGCTTGAGCCCGGCGGGAAGTTTTATGTTTTTTGGGATGTTAAAACAGACTCAAAAGGCAGGCTCATAATGCCCATAATGCCGCAATTCATGAAAGAAAGTATTTTGAAATTTGAGCTCACTTCAGGCGAAATCCGCTCGAATATTGAAATAGATATTTCTGGCAAAGAAAATTCCGGCCAGGCTATTTATGCGGATGCGAGCTTCAGAAAAATGAGAAAAAGAAAGGCTGAGGTGTAGTTTTTATGGCAATTTCAGTTACCGCTTCGGCGCAGTGCATTTGTTCTTTCGGGACTGCACCTTCGGCGCTCATGGTGCTGCCTGAAGCCATGGCGATGGCTCAGCAAAAGCCAATGGCAACGATAATGGACAACAAGCCAATGGTCAACATAATGCCTTTTGCAATGTGCACTTCGATGTCTAACCCTCAGGTTTCGGCGGCGACCGCTGCCGCTGCAGGAGTTTTGACGCCAATGCCGTGCGTCCCTGTTACGAACGCTCCGTGGACGCCTGGCTCGACCACAGTTATGATTAAAGGCAAACCTGCGCTTAACAACACGTGCAAGCTCATGTGCAACTGGGGCGGGATTATTAGCATAACAAATCCCGGAGCAACCACTGTTATGATTCCTTAATTTGTTAATTGAAAGTGTGGTATCGAAGCTTGGAAATACCTATTTTTAAGAACAATTTTGAATATCTCTCAAGCGAATTTAAATGCATCGAAAATTTTGTTAAAAAATATCTTGAGTGCAAAGAAAAGGGTAGTATTGAATCTTGCAGGGAAAAGGCACTGAGCGATTTTAGAGCGGAGGAGCTTTTGCTTGAAATGCGCCTTGAAGAGGGAAAAGAAAAGGTTTTTTCGGTGGCTTTGTATGTGAGACGGAAATGCAGGCTGAGTAAACTAGACTGGTTTGCGCTGATGCTTGCGGCGATGGTCGAGTTTGACGAAAGCTACAAAGAACTTATTTTAAAAGTTGAAAATGCTAGTAGCCTCACTTACAATGCGATTTTAAAGCTTTATTTTTTCACTGAAAATATCTCTGAAATCGAAAACAGCTGTGACGTTTTGGCGATTTGCAAGGAAAAAATGAATTATTTTTGCTTCGTGGATGGCGTGCCGAAAATTGACCCGAGACTTTATGATAATCTTATAAACAATTTTCAAAGTAAAATAAAAATTCCCGGCGTTAGCCTTTGCCCAGTAAGCGGTCATTTTAAAAAGCCGCTTACCATAAGGGAAGAAACAGCGGCCAAAGTGAGCGATTTTTTAAGCGAAGCTGAGAATGGAGGCCCTGTTTGCCTTTGTTTTTACGGTGAAGAGGGAATAGGCAAGAAAACACTTGTAAACAGGATATGTGGCCTGAAAGATAAAGATTTGATTTACATTAATATTGATAAATTGAAAGGCGAAAACTTCAGCAAAAACGTGATAAGCGCTTGCAGAGAAGCCTTTTTTATCAAAGGTTGGGTTTGCTTTTATGGCGGCGAAAATCTTGAAAGCGGAAGGCAGGGCCTTTTGAACCTTGCGGCCGAAATTGCTTTTAAATTTTGCAGGGTTATGTTCGTTCTTTCTAAGGGAAAAGTGGGAATGATAGGTAACCCTGATGAAATTGACTTCGTAAGCACGGAGCTGCCCGAGCTTACAATCGACGAAAGATTCAAACTTTGGAAGGAAGAATTAAAAGGCAAAAAAGTGAGCAAAAAGCTCGATATTTCGGAGCTTTCGGGTAAGTTCGCCTTAACGCCGAAGCAAATTAGAATTAGCGTTTTAGACGCTGCTGTAAGAGCGGAGATGGAGAAAAAACCGCTGATTGACAGCCAGATGATTTCGAGCTGCGTTTACAACCAAATGACAGAAAACCTCTCTGAAAAAGCGACTCTCATCAAAAAGAAACACACTTGGGATGAACTGATTTTAAACCCTGATGAAAAAGCTATTATTAAAAGAGCTTGCGACCAACTGAGGTACAGGCGAGTAGTTTATGATAAATGGAAGATGGGTAACAGGATTCTTTATGGAACAGGCCTTAGTATGCTTTTCGCTGGCCCTTCAGGGACAGGTAAAACAATGGCTGCGCAGGTCGTTGCGCATGAGCTAGGGCTTGAAATTTACAAAGTTGACCTTTCAAGGGTTATCTCGAAATACATTGGTGAATCTGAAAAAAACCTGGGCGAGATTTTCGACAGCGCTAAAAAAAGCAACGTTATTTTGCTTTTCGATGAAACTGATTCCATTTTCGCAAAGCGCACCGAGGTTAAAGACTCCCACGACAGAAACGCGAACCTTGAAACTTCTTATCTTCTTCAAAAAATGGAAGAACACACCGGGATAACCATTTTGACAACGAACTTCCTTGAAAATATTGATAAAGCGTTTTTCAGAAGAATAAATTATGTGGTTCACTTTGCTTTCCCGAATGCCGTTGCAAGAAAAGAAATTTGGCAGAAAATGTTCACGAAAGAAGTTCCTATTGCGAAAGATGTCGACTTTAATTTCATCGCCAGACAGTTTGAGCTTTCAGGCGGAAGCATCAAAAACGCTTGCTTGACGGCTGCTTTCATGGCGGCTTCGGAAAATTCTGAAATAACCATGAAGCACATGATCAAATCAATTGAATATGAAATAAAAAAGCAAGGCAAAATGGTTTCTAAATCCGATTTTGCAGAATATGGTTACTTGCTTTGATAAAAATGCCTCCTTTGGCTTATATTTTTAATAAATCGTGAAAACGAGCATAAAATATAAACTATGGGAGGTATTGACATGTTAAAAACACTTATAGTAAATTTAGTAATAAGCCTGGGAGTTGGCGGGCTTTCTTCAATTTTAACAAAAGATTCAATGGACATTTACAGCACGATTGCTTTGCCGCCTTTTGCGCCGCCTTCATCTTTATTCCCGATTATATGGACTATTCTTTATATCTTAATGGCGATTTCGGCAACGATTATTTATAGGAAATCCCCCACAGTAAAAGGTTTGGTAATTTACGCAGTTCAGCTTCTTGTTAACTTCATTTGGCCGCTTATTTTCTTTGACGGAAGAATGTTTTTCGCTTCGTTTTTATGGCTTATGCTCCTTTGGGTTTTAGTTTTGTGGATGATAGTGGAATTCTACAAAGTGGACCACATCGCAGCGTATATTCAGATACCTTATGTCCTTTGGCTCACGTTTGCTGCTGTTTTGAATTGGAGCGTTTTTGCGCTTAACTCCGGGAATATATGATTTTTAGGAGATGTTTTTTAAGTGATATTTAAAAGCCAAACTATGAACATTAATTTCAAAGATGCTGTTTCTTACCTTACTTTTAAAGATCTTGAGAAATATGGCTTTTTCAAACACGCTTACTCTACCAGAATAGGTGGGGTAAGCGAAAATGAATTTAAATCTTTAAACCTTGGTTTTGCGACCAAAGACAGCAGCGAGAAAGTCAAAAAGAAATTCAGCATTTTTTGCGCTGCTTTTGGCGTTTCTGAAGGTAAACTTGCGATAACTTCGCAAATTCACGAAGACGAAATCAAAGAAGTTAAAAACATTAGTAAGTTCACGGTTTTCAATGGTGTTGACGGCCTTGTGACGAATGAGCCGGAAGTAACTCTGGCAACTTTTCATGCTGATTGCTTAGCTGTTTATATGATTGACCCTGAGAAAAAAGCGATTGGACTTGCCCATGCAGGGTGGAGAGGGACCGTTAAAAACATAGCCGGGAAACTGGCGCGCAAACTCGAAAGTACATACGGCTGCAAAAAAGAAAATTTAATTTGCGCTCTAGGCCCAAGCATCGGGAGCTGCTGCTTTGAGGTTTCAAGTGATGTTACCGAAATTTTTCGCTCGCTGGATATTCCTGAAACTTATTTAAAAGATGAAAACAAAATCGACCTTCCGGAAGTAAACCGTAGGCTTCTTCTTAAAGAAGGTCTTAAAGATGAAAATATTATTAAATCGGACGTTTGCACGATGTGCTGCAAGGATTTGCTTTTTTCTCACAGGGCAACTGGCGGTAAACGCGGCACGAATGCTGCTTTTATTTCGCTTGTTTAGCTTTCTCTTAGGGAGTTAAACGTTCCCATGAGGTTCAAAGTGCCGTAGCCCCACTGAACATTCGGGTATTCCCGCCGGTCTTCTCTTGTGCAGCCTCTTATTAAAATTGAGCGAAGCCTATTGCCGGTTGTAGCAGGTGCGTTACCTTGAACTATGGCCCACTGCATAACTAGCGCTGCTGCGCCCGAAGTTATGGCTGCTGCTGCGCTTGTGCCCGTCATTGTGCCGAGGCCATAAGGGTAGTAGCCTTCTATGTTTACCCCCGGAGCGGCAAAATCAGGGACCATTTTTGAAGTTAATGCCGGACCCCACGAACTGTTGATGTAAAGGCTGTTTTCAATGTCGTTGTAAGCCGCAACTGCAATGGCTCCAATCGCCGTTGAAGGGATTACCGTAGTGTAATTTGGCACAGGTGAAACGAATTCAACATCAGGGCTTACAAAACCTGTCATTGGCAGCCAGGCGTTGAATCTGCCGTTTATTACCATGTCTCCGTGAAGCGTTATTTCCCAAATTCCAGGGACGGCATCTTCAATTTGAAAGAATGCGAATCTGTTGCCATCTTGATGATAAAAAATTCTAACTAAAGATTTTTCAAAAATAAGCCTTTTTTCGTAGCGTGTTCCCACGAAAAAGGGTATTCTGTTTATTACCTCTCCTGTTGGGGATTTTAAAGAAAACGAAATTTTATCAAGGTCTTCATACCAAACATATACGCAGAAGTCTTTCGTCATTTCTCCTGCTCTTACTTCAACCGTTGCGGTGTCTCCCGTTTTTTCAATTGTGCCGCTTGTGTGATGCCTGGCGTTACTTTCATTTCCAACTGCTGTGCAAACTGCTATGCCTATGTTGCTTGAAAGAGAAGTAATGTAGCTTTCGAGCCTGTTTTGGCCGTTGTGCCCGCCGAAATTCGTTCCGAGGCCTATGCAGCTAACCGAAGGGTTGCCTGTAAGCTCTGCTCTTTCTATGCCAAAAGTAAGGCCAAGCATTATGTCGATTGACTCATAAGCGTTTTTTTGATTTTCCGGGACGAAAAATTTATTTCTATAATATTCGCTTGCGCCTTTTAGTTTTATTACGATTATGTCGGCTTCAGGTGCAGCTCCGATGAAGTTTTCAATGCGCCTTCCGGCTGCTACTGAGGCAAGAAAAGTCCCGTGGCCGTCTTCGTCTCTGTGCGGGACGATGCTGTAAGGATCGTCGCTTCTAAGGGCCTCGTTTATCTTTTCTTTTGTGTAAACTGTGCCAAAAATTGCGCCATCAGTGGGCTCACCCGAATTAATAGTTTGGTCCCAGATGTAGCTTATTCTCGTGGTGCCGTCTTCATATTGAAAAGTGGGGTTCGTGTAGTCAATTCCTGTGTCAATGAAAATAAGCGAAACGCCGCTTCCAAGAAGATTTAAATAAGGCCTTTCTTGAACTCTTAAAATGCCCGCAGCTTCGAGTGACTCCTCGTTTGTAAGGCCGTAAATTTCAGGGTAAACATTAATCACATCATAGCCAAGCTGCGCGAGAATTCCGTCCATGTAGCTTTCATCTGTGTAAAGTATTGCAACGCTATTTTTTAAAATTTTGCCTAATTTTATATAAGGTCTTTCTGCGAGGTAATTTTGAAACGAAATTGTGTACCAGTAATAAAAACTAACGGTTGTGGGCAAATTTACGAATTCATAAAGAGGCATGTTTGCTATTTCTTCTGCTGATAATGTTGCCAAAATTTTTCACCTTACTTTAAGTTGTTCTGCCGAAGTTTCTTAGTTGCGAAAGCGTGTTTGCGAGGCACAGCGTGCCGTACCCCCAGGAGTTGTTAGGGTACTCGATCCCTGGTTTGCGCCTTGCACCGCTTTTTAAGTAAGCTTTTATTCTTTCGCCGTATAAATACGGGTCATTTGACTGAACGATTCCCCACTGCATTAAAAGCGAAGCGCAGCCCGTCACGAAAGGCGCAGCCATGCTTGTTCCTGTGAAAACGCCGTAGCCGCCGTTTGTTTTCGTCGTTAAAATATCAACCGCTGGGGCGACTAAATCGGGCTTCACGTAGATAAAATTAAGCGTGTAGCCTCTTCCTGAAAAGCTTGCGATGATGTCTCTTGTTGAATCGTAACCCCCGACGGTTATAACGTTTTGAGCGGTTGAGGGGAGAGTTAGCGTGTGGTCGATTGACGGCAGCGTGAAGGTTGTTTCTTCCGAGACTTCTTCGGTTGTGGGTAAATAGATATTATACTTGCCGTAAACTATCTGCGCAGCTCTTATCCTTAGCGTGAAAATCCCCACGGGGTTTGATTTCGTGTTTGAATTTATTTGAAAAAATATTTCTTGAAAAGCGTTGTAAAATTGCGGTTGGCCGTAGTTAATTATCACCGAAATGTCAGCAAAGCGGTAGCTTTTTATTCTGTCGTAATAAAGAATTTCTCCGGTTGATTGCCCATTTGGAAGGATCATCTCAACGGTGAAGGAATCAACGAAGTTCTTCCAAAGTGCGATGTAAAAAGAGGGCGATTTGCCGGAATAAAAAAACGAAATTTCCTGCATTTGCCCGGAGCTTATTTCGCCCATGTAATGGTGCCCGGCGCTGCCTTCGTTCCCGGAGGCAACTATTATCGAGGTTTTCCATCTTTCTGACATATCGTTTATGAAAAGTTCAAAAAGCGATTGCCCATTGTGCGGGCCGTCGTTCGTGCCGTAGCTTATGTTTATCGCAACAGGCATTTGGAGCATTAAAGCCTTTTCAATCACGTATTTAAGCGCACGCATGAACTCAGTTGTTCTTGCAAAAGATGGGAAGCCTTTTTCGCCAAGCTTAACGACAATGAGCGAAGCTTTTGGCGCCACACCTTCGTTTTCGCCGTTTGAGCTTCTGCCGTTTCCTGCTGCAATTCCTGCAACGGCGGTCCCGTGGCCCAGACTGTCGGTTTCGGGGACTATTTCAAGAGGGTTTTGGCTTTGAAGAGCACGGTTTATATCTTCGCTTGAATATTCCGCACCATGGTTAAAGCCCTCGGGAGGAGTGCCGTTTAAAGTTTGGTCCCACATATAAAGGATTCTCGTGGTGCCGTCTTCGTTTAAGAAATCTGGGTGAGTGTAGTCAATCCCGGAGTCAATTATTCCAATTATAGTTCCTTCGCCGGTGAGGTCGTAGTTTTGAGAGGTCTTGACGCTGCTGATGCACGATCGGCTGATTTCTTCTTTTAAATTAAGCGTTAAAATTCTGGGGAGTTCTGTGTATTCAATTTGATAGTAATTTGAAAGCAGCGGAACTTTATCGTATGAAAGTGTCATGATTGCGTAGTTTTGGTTCAAAATTTCAATTTCGGCGCCTATTTCGTTCGCAATGGTTAAGATGTCGCCGTTATATTTTATAATAACTTCCCAGGTGTTACTTTCAGGCGTGTAGCCCGTTTCAAACTCCGTGCCTTCGAACTCAAAAAGAACATTTTCGCTTGGTAATCTGCTCAAAAATGGCATGTTTTTCAAAACCTCCTTGATAATGTATATGAAATCACTGCGTTTAATATAAGTTATTAGGTTTCGCAGAGAAGTTATGCTAAATTTTTGTTGAATTTAAAATATTTTGCTGCTAAATACAAAATACTACTGGTAATTCATGTGAATGATTAGTATAATATGGAGTATAAGTTGGAGAGGTGAATTTTGTTTGGATAAATCATGTTGTGTGATACTTGCGGCAGGCGAAGGCAAAAGGATGAAATCAAGCATCCCGAAGGTTCTTTCACCTGTTTTGTTTGAGCCTATGGTTGGCTGGGTTATTAATTCTGTTATTAATTCAAAAATAGATGATATTTGCGTTGTAACTGGCTACCGCCATGAGCTTGTTGAAGAATATGTCAGTAAGCTTAGCTGCAATCTTGAGACAGTTATACAAAAAGAAAGGAAAGGCACCGGCCATGCGGTGATGACGGCTTTGTCGTTTTTGGAAAAGCACGCAGGTGGGGATGCCTTAATTTTAGGTGGAGATGCGCCTTTTGTTGACAAAAAAACAATCACAAAGGCCTATAAAGCTCATAAAAATTCGAATAATTCCGCTACTATTATTTCTTCAAGGCTTGAAAATCCTGTGGGCTACGGAAGAATAGTAAGAGATTCTGACGACTATAACGTTAAAGCTATAGTCGAAGAGAGTGATGCCAGTTTTGGCCAGCGCTCAATAAAAGAAATAAATTCAGGTGCTTATTGGTTCAAAGTTGACGATCTTATTAAGTATCTGTCTTTAATAACTAATGATACTTTCCAAGGGGAGTACTATTTAACTTCAATAATAAAACTAATGATAGATGCCGGGCTGAGAGTGGACGCGTTTGAAACGTCTTCATGCAACGTTGCACTTGGTGCAAACGATGTGTGTCAGCTTCAGCATCTAAATGATATCGCCAGGAATAAAGTCATTGACGGAATGATGGAAAATGGCGTCAAAATTCCTTGCCGTGACGGAGTTATAATTGGCAAGTGGGTTGAAGTTGGTTCAGGAACAACCATTTTGCCTGGAACAATTCTTTCAGGTAAAACTACTATCGGTAAAGAATGCATAATCGGGCCTAACAGCCAAATTGTTGATTCCATCGTTGGAGACAGCGCAGTTGTGAACCAAAGTTACTGCAAAAAAGTGAATATAAAAAGTGGCGAAGAAATAGGGCCTTTTGCCTCTTTGAAAAGTTAAAGTAATCAAGAATTTTAAAGCTAAGGAGAAGAAGTCATGCAAGAACAAGGCAGAAAATTAAAGATTTTTATGGCAAATTCAAACCCCAAGCTGGCAAAAGACATAGCGCGAGAATTAAACTGCGAGCTTGGAGAATCTGAAATCACCAGATTTAGCGATGGCGAAACTTCGGTTTCAATTCATGAATCCGTGAGAGGTGCTGACTGCTTTATAATTC
>USIK01000015.1 GCA_900554775.1 uncultured Oscillospiraceae bacterium | reverse complement strand
TCGAAGGCTCGTTAGAAGAAATTTAAAGCAGAATTTCAAACGCCGTAAAAAATCAAACAGGATGGTAAAATGAACGGAATTATCGTAGTAAATAAGCCGAAAAATCACACTTCATTTGACGTAATTGCAATATTAAGAAAAAAACTTGGCCAGAAAAAAATCGGCCACATGGGGACGCTCGACCCGATGGCAACGGGCGTTTTGCCCATTTTGCTGGGCTCAACCGCTAAATTCCAGATTTTCACTGAAGAAAATGAAAAGGAATATATTGCCGAAATAATTTTCGGTTTAACAACCACAACATGGGACGTTTTCGGCGAGGAAACTGAGAGAAAAGATACCAAAGTTTCAAAAGAAAATCTCACTGAAATCTTGCCAAACTTCACAGGGAAAATAATGCAAGTCCCGCCCTTGTTTTCGGCATTAAAGAAAAACGGCGTAAAACTTTGCGACCTAGCCAGGAAAGGCAAGGAAATCGAAAGAGAAGCCCGAGAAGTTGAAATAAAAAAGCTTGAAATTTTGGATTTTAACGAAGAAAAACAAACCGCTAAACTCAAAGTTTTGTGCTCAAAAGGGACTTACATTCGTTCCCTTTGCCATGAAATCGGCTTGGCTTTAGGCTCGGGCGCCTGCATGGGCGAGCTCACGAGGACTTTATCAAACTCTTTTAGATTAGAAGAAAGCACTAAGCTTGAAAAAATCAAAAGCATGGAATTAAACGAAATAACCGAAAATCTCGTGCTTCCAACTGACAGGCTTTTTAGGAACAATCGCTCAATAAACACCAGCGCAGAACAGGCCAAAATGTTTAAAAATGGCATAGCGCTGAAGAATGAACTGCTAAATACTGGCGAAAAATTTGAAGATAGCGAAATTGTGAAAATCTATGAAAATAAAAAGTTCTTTTGCCTTGGCAAGTTTGATTCTTCTGAAAATCTGATTAGATATTTAAAAGCTGAAAATTAGTAATAAAATTTAAAATTCTTGAATATAATCGTATATAGTGAAAGTTTAGGTGGAAGGTCAGGTGAAATATGAAAATTTATAATTCTTTAGATAAACAGACCTTGCCGCTGAGCGTCGCACTCGGGTATTTCGATGGTGTGCATAAAGGTCATAAAGCTGTTGTCAAAGAGGCTGTAAGCTTTGAATCCGTTGGGCTTGTGCCGGCGGTTTTTACCTTCAAAAAAAGCCCACGCTCTATTCTTTATGACATTAATGAATACCAAATAACCGACAATGAAACCAAAGAAGAAATCCTCAAAAGCCTTGGCGTGAAAATCCTTTATTTAATCAATTTTGAAGAAATTAAAGATTTAACTCCAAAGCAATTTGTGAGAAACATTTTAAAAGAAAAACTCAACGCTAAATGCGTTGTTTGCGGCTTTAACTATCATTTCGGGAAAGGCGGAGCAGGAGACGCCAACCAGCTTAAAAATCTTTGCCTTGACTTTGGAATTAAAACCCGGATAATCAAGCCCGTGCTTTATAAATCCGGGCCGATAAGCTCCTCAAGAATAAGAAAAGCTCTTGAAGAAAATGACACAATTTCAGCGCAAAATATGCTTTCAAAATAAAAAAGCTACCGGAAAAATCGGTAGCTTTTAATTTTATTATTTTTCGCTTTTTATTAATAATCTTTCAGCTTCTTCATAAGAAATGTACGGGAATGTTTCCCCTTCAAAAATCTTGAAAAATTCTTCTTTGCTTAGCGATAAATTTTTATATAAAATTCTTACTCCCCAGCTGCAACCTTCAAAAGCATTACATGAAACAGCAGCATTTTCAGGGATAATTATCTTTTTTAAATTGTGGCAACCTACAAATGCATTATCGGCAATTTTTTCAACATTTCTAAGGTCAATGGTTTCTAAAGACGTGCAGTTAAAAAAAGCTTGGCTGCAAACTGTTTTAATATTAGGCATTATTACGTTTTTCAAGTTCGAACAATTCGAAAATGCAAACCAGCCAATTTCTTCAACAAAAGGCATAAAAACATCTGTTAGAGATTTGCACCCTGAAAAAGCATTAAACTTTAAATATTTTGCTCTGGATAAAACAATTTTATTTGCCGGGAATTTGAATCGTTCGTATTGGCTTGGTTCTATTGCCTCGTCGCTATCTACTACGGCGTATCCTGGCTTTACTGCCTCGCTTGTTGATGCCTTAAGCGGCTTTTTTTCTTCTTCAACTTCGCCCGAAGCAAAAACTGAAAATGGCGCAAAAGCAACAATTCCAAATGACAAAACGCATGAAATAAACGCTTTTTTAAAATTAAAATTCATATTTTATTCTCCAATTTAAATAACTTATTTATACATACCTTCTGCGGAAACATGCCCGCAGTAAGTTCCAAAATAATACATGAAATCTTTTTTATTAAATTCCTTACCTTTATAAAAAATTTTCAAATCTTCTGGAGTGTTTTCAAAAGCACTTACAATAACTTTTTCAAGACTATCCGGCAGAAAAATGTATTTCAAACTTGAGCATTGAGAAAATGCAAATCCCCCTAATTTTTTTAGTCCTTCAGGAAATCTAATTTCTTGCAAACTAGTGCAACCTAAGAATGCTTTGTTTTCAATATATTTAACAGGTTTCATAAAATTAACATGTTGTAAATTTTTGCATTTAAAGAGTGCCGCTTCTCCAAGCGACTCTATTTCACCCAAAAAATTAACCGACGTCAGATTTTTCGATTGTGAAAAGCAATCACATTTTATGCTTTTGACTCTATCTACCACGCTCCAATCTTTAATAAAATCCACATCTATTTTTTTGGGGTATGTTCCATTCGAGCTAATAGGTTCCAAATTCGTTATTAAATCAATGATTTTATTGTAATTACTGCATTCAGCATGAAAATCATAGTTTAAAGACATTAATTCAGAAAAACTATTTCCAAAAGAAACATTAAAAATAAGCTTGTGGCCGGTTTTAGTATTTGTAAGAATTAATTTAAAGCCCTCTTCAAAAACTTTTGATTTTTCCATATTTGCATAATAATCGTTAAGGGGCACAATCTCTTTTTTCCAAACGGTTTCGTTTTTGTTTATTCCAACTTGTTTCAAAATGCTGGAAATTCGCTTTATCGCAAATGAACCAGGCTCAAAAACAATCATATCATAATCTTCTACCAAGTATTTAAAACGAGCCGATGTAGGCATACCATTCTCTGGGCCAAAAGTGCAAATCGAAGGCAATTTCTCATCACCTCTATCGCCCGCGACTGCAGTAATATCCTCGCCTTGACAGGAGCATTCGGATTTTCCCTTGCTGTCTATACTTCTTTTAATAAGCTGCTTAAACTCAAGCATGCTCATTCCGCCATTGCCAAGCTTGACATTTACATATTTCCTTTTAAATGGCTTTTTTTCTTCAGCTATTTTTTTCGAGCTTCCAGAACAATATGCTGTGAAAGATAAACCACCAATGTTAAAACCCGCCATAACATATAAAATGAATTTCCTAAAACTTCTGTTCAATATTATTACCTCTCAAATAAATCGTATGGTTTAATTGTATTATAAAGTGGTTAATTAGTCAATAAAACGCCACATGATGAAATCATCGGCACTATAACAGATAAAATTTATGTTTTAGTTTTTTAGGCTGTTATTCTTTTAACATGAGACCTCCCATGAACAAAAAGACATTCACAAAATTTTTTTTGCTGTATTTTCTACCGCCATACATAATTTTCAAATCTTCAGGTGTGGAATCAAAAGCACTCGAATATATTATCTCAGTGCTTAAAGGAATTGTTATTTTCTTTAGATTATTGCAATTTTGAAAAGCAGATTTCCCTATAAACCTGAGCCCCTCTGGAAACTCTATTTCTTTTAAATTATAACAATTTCTAAAAGTTAATCTTTCAACGGCTTTAACTTTACCATGAAAATTAATTTTTTTAAGACTAGTGCACTGATTAAATGCGCCACCACATATTGAAACCAAATCATCTAAAATATCAACTACTTCTAAATGAGATAACCCAATAAAAGAATCTGACTTTAAATTTAAAGCTTTTTTCTGAACAACAACATCTTTAACCTCATACCACATTTTTCTCTTAAGTCTCATTTTTAGTGGACTTTCAGGATTTAAAGATGAAATTAAATCAATAAACTTATTATATGTATCAAGAGATGTATTGAAATCAAAGTCATACGCGGCTCCTGTAGTAGAGACATCTCCAAACTTGAAATAAAAAACCAATTGTTTACCAGTCATTCTATTAGTTAAAATCAGTTTAAAAGAATCCTCAATAACCATTCCGTTTTTGCAAATGAGCGGGTAAATTTCTTTCTTCCAGTCCCCTTCAATTCCATTTATATTTAAAATATTTAAAATTCTTTTAAAAGTTCTAAACGCAACTGATCCCGACTCAAAACAAATTCTTTTAACAGTATTAAATAAAAAATTTAAATCACTTGATTTGAACAACGTCGAATCCGAACAAAACCAGTAGCCGCCCATATTTTTATATTTTTCTTTTTCTGAAGCTAAATAATTTTCATACGCTTTTTGCATAATTAATGAATAACTCTCACCGCCGGGACATTGCACTCTTGGTTTTTCAGGGTAATGAGCTGAAAAAGTTCTATGTTGCAAAAGCCTTACCCTGCGAGGCTTTTTTTCTTCATCTATTTCTTTGGCTCCGCCCGAGCAATACGCTGAGAACGATGCAAAAATCATAAAAAACATAGAAAATGCAACTGAAAAAAATTTTTTAAAAATACTATTCATCTTTTGCCCTCCAACAAACATATCTTTGAGTTGTTATATAACTTAAATTAGGTCACCAGCTAAATCAGCAGCTTTTCATCATCTATTAATATTTCACATAGCCACCTTTAGCAGTAAAAGCCTCAAAGAAGTCATTTACGCTATATTCCCTTCCGCAGTAAAAAATCCTTAAGCCCGGCTGTGCGCCATCAAAAGCATTTGAACAAATCACTTCAAGGGTGCTAGGAATGAAAACTCTTTGTAAACTACGGCAATTTTTAAAACATTCACAACCTATGAAAGTCAGCCCTTCAGGGAACTTTATTTCCTCTAAAGTGAAGCAGCTAGCAAAAGCTTCTTTTTCAATTCCTTTAACTTTCCCTTTGAAAATAACGTGTTTCAAATTACTGCAACATTCAAATGCAGAAGCTCCAATTGAGTTTATATCTTTTCCAAATTCGACTGATTCTAACTGCGTATTACATTCAAACGAATTATCTCTTACATCTCTAACTTTAAACGGAATAACCACTTTTTTTATATCCTCATAGTCTATCCTTATTTTTATTTTCTCTGGATTTTCAGGCTTTAATTTACGAATAACAGCCATAAATTGTATGTAATGCGAGTATTCATTTTTAAAACTATATTTTCCTTGGAAAGCCCATATCAAAGATAAATTCCCAAATTCAAACAAAAAAATAATCTGCTTGCCAGTATTCTGATTTGTAAGAACAAGTTTAATGCCCATCGGGAAAGTACTAGTATCATTTACTTCTCCATCCCCAAGAGGGAAAACCTCTTTCTTCCAAACTTTTTCATCAGGCCCAATGCCCTTATCCTCCAGTATCTTCTTAAATTTGTCAATCCCAAAGGTGCCTACTTCGAAAATTTGTTTATTAACATTTAAATGTGCGAAACCCCTTTGACCTGAATAAACCCTATATGTATTAATATTCTTAAAGTCTGCCGCATCTATTCTACCATATACCCTTATAGGGTTAAAACTATATTTCTCAGTCACATTTCTGTATTTTTTGTTAACACAAGATAAATTCGCAAAATCTTTATATTCTTTAAAATACTTCCCTACTTCGACCAAGTGTTTTTCTTTGAGCTTCCCTTTTACTTTCGGGCGTTTTCTTTTGAGGGGCTTGCTGGCTTCCATCGTTTTTTTGTCTTCCGCTGTGCTCCCTGCGCCAAATGCCGAAAATGGCGCCGAGACAACAAAGCTCATAGCTAAAATCATCGAAGCTATTTTTCTTAGCTTTTCAACCAATTTCATTTCTCCCTAAATATCATTTTTCGACATAATAATATTATATTCTGATTAAAATGTCAATATAAAAACGTAAAGTCACCGATTAAATCGGTGACTTTTTAAAAAATTAAGCCTACTCTTCATTCCTAATTTCTTCCATAAATTGATTAACATTTTTATAAATTTTTCCGCCGTAAATGATTCTAAGGTCGCTGCTACAATCTTGGAAAGAATTAGAATTTATAATCCTCGCGCTGTCAGGGATTTCAATAACCTTCAGGTTTTTGCAACCTTTGAAGGCGTCTATAGAAATGTATTCAACCCTAGGTATATAAACAGATTCCAAATTTTCGCAGCCTTCAAAAGCACTTGCGTCAATAATTTTCACATGAGGCATTGAAACTAATTTTAAACTTTTGCATCCGTAAAAAGCTCTGTCACCTATGTCTGTGACTTTTGGCATACGAACAGTTTCTAAACGTATGCAATTTTCAAACGCTCCTTCATATATTCTTCTGGCATGCTCGAGTGAAAGCTCTTTGCAAAACCGGCAATTTTTAAAGCACTCACTTGGAATAAACCATCCGTTAGCCGCCACAATATCAGAGATAACATCGTTGGTAACATCATTTTCATCAACCTTGCATAGGTCGATTCCATAGGGATTATACACATTAGATGTGTAAAAAATATCTATGTATTGATTGTAAGCTTTAATAGCATTTTTAACTGAATATTTTTCGCTTTGCGGCGGAAGAGTTTTGCCGAAAACGAAGTCAAACTCTATTGTTTTTCCTGTCACAGAGTTTGTAAAAAGATATTTGTATCCGTTTTTTATAATGCTCATGGGGAATTCATAATCTTTTTCTATATTCAAAGGCTCAACCGACTCAATCATACCGCCAACATTATTCATGTCCAAAACCCTGCAAAACGATTTAATGTTAAATGAACCCGGCCTATAAACAATTGTGTCAATGTTGTAATCATATCCTATTTGGTCATAAAGTTCATCGAAAGTAAGCGGTTTGAAGGTCGAATTATTCCCGATTATATATGTACTCATCCCTGGAAAATAGATATTGCCATTGGTAGAGGGCGGGGTGAAACGCCTGGCATTTTCTTTGTCTCGCTCTTCTTTTATCATAACATTTTTAAGCGCCCAGTAATCATCCTTCGATAAAAACTTGTTATGATGATCACCGTTCCCGCCTTCGCAAAACGCAGTAGACGACATAGCCGCGCTGCAAACAGCCAAAATCGTTGCTGAAATTTTTCCTATTTTACTCTTCATTTGAACATACCTCCCAAAAAAATTTAACATTTTTGATTATATTACACATATTTATATTTTTCAACAGTTTTTTAAAAATTTTTATGCTATTTACACAAAATTACTCTTAAGGAATCATTTTCCTTTTTCTGGTTTGAGTATATTATGCACTGTATTCACAAACTGTTGTTTAAAATAATATATGTTTTATATAAAAAATATTGACTGATGATTTCCTGAGTAGTATAATGTGAGCATAAAATAAATTGCTAGGAGGAGATATCATGGCAAACCAAGAAAACAAAGCCTCAGCAAAAACCAACAAAGAGGAAGCGCTAAAAGAAACCATCGAAAAAGGCAGCAAAACTCGCAAACAAAAGTTTTACAAAACCCTTTCAAACTTAAAATTCAAGCTTAAAAAAGCCCAAAATAACAAAGATTTCAAAAACTCCATATTCGATGACTCCGGCGTGCTGTAGGAAGAATGCGTGGAAAAATACCGAGAAGACTGCGCAAACTTGAAAAAAGCCATCGAAGAGTATATTGAATCGGAAAAAGCAAGCAAAAAGAGCCTTAAAGGCAAAATCGGAGAGAAATTAAATTTAGGGCTAAAACTAGACATAAATAAAATGGAAAACTTAAGAAAAAATCTAGACATAAACCCAAATTCACACAATAACACAGCGCTCGAAGACGCCTGCGGAGAGATATCCGATGCAGTGGCAAACTTAAGAAAATCAATAAAACCCACTTCCACCACGAACAAAAATATCAGGAAAAAACTCGCAGAAATCGAAAAGCAACTTGAATCAAACGCTACCATGATGACAAACGATTTCAACGCAAGGCGCGGCTCAGGAATAGTTATAGAAGAGGTTGAGAAAAAGGTCAAAACACGCAAAAAAGAATTTTTAAAAATGATTGAAAATTTAGATTTTTCTTATGAACCAAAAAATAAAACAATCCTCGACAGCAAAGGCGAAGCGACAAAAGCAGTTCAGGAATACCGCGAAAGCTGCAAAAAGCTAGCTGAGGCCATCAATGGATATGTAAACTCAGAAAGCAAAGAGGAAAAATCAACTAAATTTAAAGCAAAATCAGTTCTAGGATTGAAACTAAATTTAACAAAAATGAAAAATTTGAAAAAAGAGCTAACCAGCAACTGGATGGAAAGCACTAAAGGCCAAGACATCACACGGACCTGCCTTGAAATCAAGGCAAAGATGGAGGATTTGAGAAAATCAATAGCCCCCACTTCGGCAACAAACAAAGAAATCAGGAAAAAACTCGCAAGCTTCGAAAAGCAGCTCAGAACCAACATGGAAACATGGCGCAGTGACCCACAACACCCTGAAAACACTAAAAAATAACAAATAAAAAAATTAGCTGCCAAAAGGCAGCTTTTTATTTTAAAAATTTTAAGGTTTCGGGAGATTAAGCCTTTGCCCTACACCGATGTCAGGCGAATCAAGGTTGTTAAGCTTCATTATTTCAACATATCTGTTGCCATCTTTCAAAAACTTCGTCGCAATCCTCCAAAGTGTGTCGCCAGGTTTAACAATGTAAGTTTCGGGCGAAATCTCACCATCCACGGCAATTTTAATTATCTGGCCGGGGTAAATCATGTCGCTCGTGAGGCCGTTTAAAGTCATTATTTCACCGTATCTTTCGCCTCTTCCTAGAAACCTTTTTGAAATATTCCAAAGTGTGTCGCCGCGCCTAATTCTGTAAATTATTACATTCGAATCCATACTTTCAGGGATTCTAATTGTTTGGCCGGCATAAACTCTGGGGTTTGTGAGGTTGTTAAGTTCCATGATTCCTCTGTATTTTTCAGGGTCGCCATAAACTTTTTGAGAAATGCTTCTCAGAGTATCGCCATTTTCAACGGTATAAAATTTCATGCCGGTGAAATCAGGTTCCAAATTGTTGTTTGAATTCATCATAATAAATTCCCCCTAAAGATAAATAAATCACAATCAAGAGACTTTAACCCATTTCACCTCCTTAATATTTGTTTAAAATTTAACTATACAATCCTCTGCTTTGAAAATATTATGAACTTTTCACAATATAAAAAAAACTATTGACATTAAGTTCATTTAATGATATGCTACATTATGTAGTGAATATGACGTTGCTGGTGTAGCTCAGTTGGTAGAGCAATTGATTTGTAATCAATAGGTCGGGGGTTCAAGTCCCTTCACCAGCTCCAGTTTAATTCACTCCTGGGAGATTTCCCGAGCGGTCAAAGGGGGCAGACTGTAAATCTGTTGCGTTATGCTTCGGTGGTTCGAATCCACCATCTCCCACCAAAAGCCTGTTGATTAGATTCAACGGGTTTTTCTTTTTTGTAAATTCATTTTTAAACATAAAAAAATTCCACTGATTTAATTTTATCAGTGGAATTTGTGTTTTATCGCCTGGTTCTCAATTTTCCTCTTTCTGTTCCCATGTTTATGCCCACAGTGTAGTTGTTCATTTTCATGATAGTTCCTTTTTGCATTTTTAAAAGAAGATCTGAAATGTTATTAACAACTTTTGTATTCTTTCCTTTTCCCTTGAAAAACTCAACAATGATCGGGTTGTCTATCGCCGATCGTTTGATAAGGTTCTCGCCTTTTTTCTCATTGAATTTCGCTTTTTTCTCTTCAAAATCAAATGCCTCTTTATACTCTTTGATTTTATCAATTTCGAAGTTTTCGTCATTTTTGAATTTGCCAAGTTTTTTATACATCTCTTGCAAAATTTTACTCGTGCGAGAAGTCAGCTTGTTTGCTTTCATAGGAGCGTTAAAAGCTTCTTTAAACTTCTTTTGCCAGTCTTTAGGCTTGCCATTGTATGCGTTAACTTTATTAAATTCTTTATCGTCCGCCAAAAAAGATTTCAAGAAATTGTCACAACACTCTTTAAGATCTTTTACTTTTTGATTATACTTTTTTTGACTTTTTTGTATTTCTTTGGTCTGCTCTTCAAGCGATGTAGCATCTACTTTACGGTACTTAGGCATAACAATTCCTCCCATTTATTTTTTATTGGTTGAATAAACTATCTGATATTATATACTTTTATAGATATTTGTCAAGTTTTATCTATAATATTTTTTAGTTATATATATTATAGATAAAAACATAGATACATCCCCAACCAAAGAAGATTCTACTTGTAATACCCTAGCAACTGTTCAAATGTTAAATCTAGCCCCACGCTCCCGAGCGCTTGGGCTCGCTCTTCATATAGTTTTTTCAATATCTGCTTTTTATCTTCAAGCCTTCCGTAATGAAGCAAATTATGGCAATGGCTGCACAAAGACACCACATTTTCCATAACATCAACGCTGTAATCAAAATCGCGATACTTACCAAGCGGAATTAAATGGTGCGGCGCTGTGTAGGCTTTTCCGTTTTTGCGAAGAAAGGTTTTATCGGCTTTGTTAAATTCACACTTAAATTCTGCCCTCCTCAGTGCGTCCACGGCAACCTTTGTGTTCCTTTTAGGCCTTTCTCTCCCCGCTGATGAAGACGCCATCAGCGCCTGCTTTTCTTTTCTGCCAGGCCACTTTGGATTTTCCTCTATTTCGCTGTCAATCATTGCGTCGATAGTTTCTTTTTCCACGTGGTCATATTCTAAATCTTTATCATCAATAATATCCCTAAGTGCCGCTTCAAGCATTTTTATAGTCTCGGAATTAGATTGCTGCTTAGTTGCATTTTCAATGAGATAAACTGCCTGCACATCTGCAATGGAGCACATATACTGCTGCTTGCCCGTGCCCGCTACTGTAAAAGCGCTTCCGCTCTCATAATGAGCCGCTAACCAGTTTTTATGTTTAGTAACTGCTAAAGGAGTGTCAAGCTCATAATATGTTGTGTCAATGCGGTACCCATCCGCATTCCAGGATGTTACTGCATTTATTTTTTTAAGTTCAAGCGGAATATTCGCATCATAACAGTCGCTTTTCGCAATGCTAAGGGCTACTACTTTTCCATTGCAATTGTGAAGGATAAAGTCGTTTTTCTTAACTTCCGTCATTTTCAAGTATCCTGCATTTTTCTGCCCGCTTTTAGTTAATTTTGGCGACCATACATATCCACCGGCCTTTTCAAGCTTATACGTGTCGCCTTGATATACATAAAATACGCTCATGTTTTTCCTCCTTAAATTTTAATTCATACACCAAAATAAAACAAAAAGACTTATTTAAGCGCGGCCATATGAGGTAGCACATTATGAATAAGCCTTTCAAAAAGAGATTAATCCCGCTCTTCTTGCTTTATTATTTTGCCAAGCGTAACGCCATCTTCCGTTTTCAATATTCTACTTCTGTGGCACGACCCTTTTTAACTGACATCTCAAAAACATTATCACTGTAACATTTTTTATTTATTATTCGCGCCTGATTTTGACATCAAAACGATCGTCTCAACATGGCTAGTCCTCGGGAACATATCCACAGGAATAATTTTTTCGATTTTAAAATCAGAATTTTCAGAAAAAATTTTAAGGTCCCTTGCAAGGGTTGCAGGGTTGCACGAAACGTACGCAATCTTTTTAGGTTCCATTTTTATTACGTCTTCTATTAGCTTCAAAGAACATCCTTTTCGCGGCGGGTCAATCACAACTGCATCAAGATTTTCATTAAAATTTTTGAGCTTTTCAGCTATTTCAGAAGCATCACAACAGAAAAATTTCGCATTGTTAATCCCGTTAATTCTCGCGTTTTCTTTTGCATCTTTAACAGCTTCGGGGACAATTTCAGCGCCTATTATCTCCCTTGCAGAGCCTGAAAGAGAAAGACCAATCGTGCCGATTCCGCAATAAAGGTCAAGAATCAAAGAATTTTTGGATAAATTAAGATTACTTTTCACCAAATTATAAAGCCTCTCGGTTTGCGACCTATTAACCTGGTAAAATGAAAGCGGCGATATATTAAACTTAAAGCCGCAAAGCTCATCTGTAATAAAGCCTTTCCCCCAGATTACAACAGATTTTTAGCCGAGTATTACATTCGTTTTTTCACGGTTAATATTAAGAATGACGCCTTTAATATTTTTAAAATTCTCAGTCAAAACTTTAAGCAGTTCGTTTTTAAACGGAATATCGCCACCGTTAACAGCCAAACAAACCATAATTTCGCCCGTTTTTTCGGCATATCTCATGTAAATGTGGCGCACAAGGCCTTTGCCTGAGGCTTCATTGTAGGCAGGAATTTTAAATCTTTCCATCCAAAACTTCACCGCGCAGACTATTTTGTCAAACTCCGCCGGGTGGAGCAAACATTCATCGCAGTTTACAATTCTGTGGCTATGAGGGCTAAAAAAGCCTGAAATAATCTTTCCACCGGCGTTTCCAACAGGAATCTGAGATTTATTCCTGTAAAAATTCAAATTCTCCGCCGGA
Organism: uncultured Oscillospiraceae bacterium; assembly: GCA_900554775.1. GTDB lineage: Bacteria > Bacillota > Clostridia > Oscillospirales > Acutalibacteraceae > UMGS1491. The sequence continues at coordinate 201 of USIK01000015.1, read as the reverse complement.
ACAATTTCATCAATTTTAGTATCCTTAAAGCCGCCTATTCTGCTAATGCAGTCCGAAACATGCTTCTTTTTAATTTTAAGTTCAGCATCATAAGAAATGTGCCTAAAACTGCAGCCGCCACACTTTGAAAAGTGCTTGCAATCAGGGGTTATCCTATCTTTTGAAGGAACAATTATTTTTTCAATTTTAAATTATTTTGAA
>USIK01000014.1 GCA_900554775.1 uncultured Oscillospiraceae bacterium | reverse complement strand
CAGCCCCACCGATTTTTTTCTTTCGAGCTGGAGCTAAGCGGGCCGAACCTTTGGGTATATTCATCTTTAAGGATTTTTGATTTGCGCTTGTAGCTGTTTATTTTTTCGTTTACTTCCAAATCGAAAGGATGAGTATCCATGTAAAGATTAAGCTCAACCACAGCAAAATCAAGAGCAGCAATTCTCCTTAATAACGTTTGCCTATCGCTCATTTCTTCTCGCCTCCGCATCCGCAAGGAGTAAATGGTTTGTCAAGTTCCGGGAACATCGTTCCTGCGCAAATTCCCCTTTCAGGGCTAAAGACCTCCAAGCCTTCGCTCATTTGGTAAGGAACATAAGCCATTACAACGGTTGCATCTTCCGGAATTGGCGTTATGCCATATTCCCTTGCTTTCATTTCAAAAATATTTTTATTCATTTAAAACTCTCCTGTCCTTTGAAATTATTACCGCTGCTATTTGTAAACATTTAAAATTTCAGCGCTTATAATATTTCACTAAACATAATATGAAACTTGATTAAAATGAGTTACCGCCTACCTTTCAAGAAAACCTCAGAAAATTTTTGCACAAGCGCATACATCAACCACGCCAAAGCAGCCAGAACTATTATTCCCACCATCACAAGGTCCATTTTGAAAACTTGCCCGCCATAAACTATCAAGTAGCCTATTCCGGCTTCCGAAACCAAAAATTCGCCTGTTATAACACCGATTAGAGACATTCCCACATTGATTTTAAGCGTTGAAATTATAACCGAAATATTCGAAGGCAAAACCAGCTTAGTGAAAATCTGGAACTTATTTGCGCCGAAAGATTTCATTAATGAAATTTGATTTTTATCGGTGCTCATGAATCCGTGAAGAACATTCATCACCGAAAGAATCACCGAAACCAAAAGCGCCATTAGAATTATCGAGCCCATGCCAGCGCCCAGCCAGACGATGATTATAGGCCCCAAAGCGACTTTCGGCAAGGCATTGAGAACAACTAAGTAAGGCTCAGAAACTTTGAAAACGAACCCCGACCACCAAATCAGCGTGGCAATTAAAATTCCAAGGAAAGTTCCAAGCAAAAAGCCCACAACCGTTTCGAAAACCGTTATCAAAACATTGCTCCAAAGCTGCCCGGAAGATTGAAGGCTCAAAAACGTTTTAAAAACCCTTGAAGGGCTGCTCATTATGAAGCTATCAATTAATTTAAACTGCGCTGAAAGTTCCCAAAAAATAATAAAAAAAGCTAAAATCGCAATTTGAAAAATCCTTATTTTCAAGGCCTCTTTTCTTTTTTCTTTCAGGTACTTCAAATGCTCGGAAGAACAAACTTTTTGAACTTTTTCGTTTTTAATTTTCATTCAAATTCACTCCATATAACGTCAAAATATTCATGAAATTTTTTGTTTCTTGTTTTTTCACTGCTCGGCAAATTTCGAAAATCTTTGTCAAGCTCAATTATTTTTTTGATTCTGCTTGGCCTTTTTGACAAAATTGCAATTCTATCCGAAAGCGAAATTGCCTCGGAAATATCGTGCGTGACCAAAACTGCTGTTTTTCTTTCTTTTTTAATTATCTCCCTTACCTCGCGCGAAAGAGTCAGCCTGGTTTGATAGTCAAGCGCAGAGAAAGGCTCGTCAAGAAGCAAAATTTCAGGCTTAACCGCCAACGTGCGAATGAGCGAAGCTTTTTGCCGCATCCCGCCGGAAAGCTGGCTTGGGTAGCTGTTTTTAAACTTCCCGAGGCCATATCTTTCAAGAAGCTTTAGAGCATATTTTTTAGATTTTTCGTTTAAAGCATTTTTAATTTCAAGACCAAGCATAACGTTTTTCTCGATGGTCCTCCACTGGAAAAGATAGTCGCTTTGAAGCATGTAACCCACGATATCGCTTCGTTTTTTATCTTTTTCAAGCAGAGTAATTTCGCCCGAAGAAGGCCTTAAAAGCCCTGAAATAATAGAAAGCACAGTGCTCTTACCGCAGCCCGAAGGCCCAACAATGCTCAAAAATTCCTCGGAATAAACCGAAAGATTCATGTTTTCAACCGCAAGGGTTTCGCCCTTCGGAGTGTGATATCGTTTGCTAACGTTTTTCAAGCTTAAAATTTCTTTCATTTAATTTTCACCACCTTTTTCTTAGCCTTCAGCGCAAAGCGCAAATTTATTTTCAACGACATCGTTAAACGCCACTTTTTCTTCGAGTTCACCTGCTTGCATCATGATTTTTTCGAGCAGTTCAAACTCATTTTCTTGAAACGCAGGCTCCTCGCACCAAACATCGCAAGACAAATAATTTTCAAGCGAATTTACTAAAACTTCTTTCGAGCAAGAAATAAAATACGGCAGAATCACATCGGCAATTTCTTCCGCACTGTGAGTTTTAACCCATTTTTCAGCTTTAAAAATAGCGTTTGCGAAGGATTTTATAACCTCGGGGTTTTCCTGCATATATTCCGGGCTGCAGCAGTAGCCAGTGTAAGAAATTTTCTCGCAGCTCGCACCCAAAGATTCCAAAATAAAAAGAGATTTTTCGTTTTTAAGGACCTGGGCAGTCGGCTCAAAAAGACAAACGTAATCCCCTACTCCTCGGCTAAAAGCAATGCCCATTAAATCGAACTTTATGTTGTTAAGAAGCGTCACTTCATCGAAAATTCCCTTTTCTTTTAAAATGTGCTCAAAAACCATCTCCGGCACGCCGCCTTTTCGCCCGGCAATAACGCTTTTGCCCTTAAGGTCATCCCACTTAAAATTTTCATTCCTACCAACCAAAAAACTGCCGTCCCTTTGCGTTAGCTGAGAAAACAAAACCGGGCAATTTTCTTTTCCTTGGCTTTTAACGCTCAAAACTGCAGAAGTCCCCAAAAGGCCGATATCAGCCTGGCGTGAAAGAATGGCCGTCATGGTTTTATCTGAGCCTTCAGCGGAATTTAGTTTAATTTCAAGGCCGTTTTCTTCAAAAAAACCAAGCCCCAGAGCAACATACTGCGGAGCATAAAAAACCGACCTTGTGACTTCATTTAATTTAACTGCCTTCATTTTAGATTCATTTTTATGCAAGCATGATGTCAAAATCAAACTCAAAATTGATAACAAAATAAAATATTTGCAAAATTTAATTTTCAAAAACAACACCAACCTTAGATTTAGCGTCATTATTATTTTATTTTTTAGCCTGGCAAAAGGTTACTTACTCCGACGGGCTAACATTTAAATTCCCCTGCGAGGAATAAACCTTCGGGACATTGCCAAGAACCACGATTTCAGAAACCAAAAAGCTGCTTTCAAAATCTTCGCAGCAAGAGCAGCCCGGAACCATAACGCAAATCCTGGTGCGAATATAAAGGTAAATTTGGTAAATCGTCTGGTTGATTCCCGCACCGCTAAACGAAGTTTTAAAATCGGTTGAAACGTTACCGCTGACGGAAATCTTCATCGGGACGCTCGGGCCAAGGCCGTTAAACATTTCAATCCCCGAAAGAGTGCCCAGTGCGACTGAAATCTTCCTGTCTTTAAGACTCAAAAATTTGTTTTGAATAATCATTCCCACTCGTGATTTTAGTTTATTGACTTTTTCCATGTCCGAAAGAATAGCGGTTAGTTCCCCGTTTTCAAGCTTTTCAAGCTTCACTATTTGATTGTAGGCTTCTTTATTTTCAGAAAGCTCCTGCAAGATTGCCTCGTTGACGGCCTCGGTGGAAATAACCTTCGCTTTGCTAACTGAAATTGCCTTTATAACGGGGCGAAACTTGAAATGAAGGAAAAGCGACACCCCAAGAAGCACCAAAAGAAACAGCAAAAGCTTTTTGTGCCTGCTTTTTAAAACTATTTTTCGAGCCATTAAATCACCTGCCGGGTTAAAGTCTTATAAATCAGTATATCGCCCGGCTTTGCCTTTGGTGAATTTGCTGCATGGTAAATTTTTGATATTAAAAAGTAAAGCATAACCTGATTTAATCCAAAAAGTTTGGGGAACAATACTAACTGGGTAAAAAACTTTACCTAAAAAATTAATAAAAGGAGCTGAAGATTATGTGTAGACCGGAATATCAAGAACACGACTGCCTTTGCAAAAAAATCTGCATGGCAACGAGATTGATTTTAGCAGGAGCTGTGCTCGGCACGATTGCCGGAATGGTTGGAATGTATTTCTTTGATCATGACAAACGTTTTCAAAAAAACGTGCAAAGAAATGCAAGCAGAATGCTCGAAGGTGCGGAAGAGCTAACACACAACATTAAAACCAAAATCGACAGCACTGAGATTTAATTTTTGATCCGTGAAGTTCTAAAAAAGAATTTTGCGGATTTTTTATTTTTTGCCCTCAAATATGCAAAAATTCTACTTTTTTCGACGATATATGAAAATTAAAAAATTTAAGGAGGATAACAACTTGAAAATTTCAACTCACTCAAAAAGCCCGAGAGAACTAAGCAAAAAAGAGCTTGAATTCTGCCAGCATTACATAAGCACGGGCAGCGCAAAAGAAGCGGCGGTTTTAGCCGGATTCAAAACTTGCCCCGAAAGAAAAGGCGCAGAGCTTTTGCTTGAAAACAAGATTTCGGAAAAAATCAAAAATATGTACATAGAAAAGCGGCAAAACCTGATGTTCCGCGCGATAAGCGGCTATGAACGCTTGGCTTTCGGAAGCATCTCGGATTCTATAAAACTTTTATTTTCAGAAAATTTAAAACCCGAAGATTTAAACAAAATGGACCTTTTCAACATTGCGGAAATAAAAAAGCCAAAAGACGGCGCCATGGAAATTAAATTCTTCGATAGATTAAGAGCGCTTGAAAAACTTGAGCAAATCGAAATAACAAACCACTCGGAAAAAGAGCCTTTCTATTTTGTGCTTGAACAAAGCATAAAAAGCCTGCATGATTCGGAGAAAAAACCGATGGAGGACTAAATGAAATTCGAAAAATTTTCGAAAAAACAAGTCATAACTTTGACTTGGTGGGTCAAAAACTCTCCTCACGAAAACCTTGATGCGCTCATATGCGACGGCTCAGTAAGAAGCGGAAAAACACTTTGCATGTCGATTTCTTTCATACTTTGGGCCTTTTACAAATTCAGCGGAAGCTCATTTGCAATTTGCGGCAAAACAATAAAATCAATCCGAAGGAACGTTACTTCACCGCTAATTCCAATAATTTCAGAACTTGGGTTTGAATGCAAACAAAAGCTTTCTGAAAATTTGATCGAAATTTCATTCATGGGAAGAACCAACACATTTTACCTTTTTGGCGGGAAGGATGAATCCTCGGCAGCGCTAATTCAAGGCATGACGCTTTCAGGAGTTTTATTCGACGAAGTTGCGCTGATGCCAAGGTCCTTCGTTGAGCAGGCGCTTGCAAGATGCTCAGTTGCGGGCTCGAAATTCTGGTTCAACTGCAACCCGGAATACCCCGGGCACTGGTTTTACAGAGATTGGATTTTAAAAGCAAAAGCGAGAAAAACGCTTTACCTGCACTTCACAATGGATGATAACCCTTCACTTTCAGAAAGCCTCAAGGAAAGATACAAACGCCTTTACAGCGGAACATTCTATCAAAGGTTCATCGAAGGAAAATGGGTTGCCGTCGAAGGAATTATTTACCCTTACATGACAAAAGAATCTTCATTCTGCGAGACCCCGAAAGAAACGCCATCACGCTATGCTCTTTCATGCGACTACGGCATTGTAAACCCCACTTCATGCGGCCTGTGGGGCAATATAAACGGAACATGGTACAGAATAAACGAATATTATTTTGATTCCAGAAAAGAAGGTGAGAGCCGAACAGACGAAGAACATTACAGGCAAATCCTAAAAATGATTGAAGGCAAAAACATTGACTGCATGGCAGTTGACCCTTCAGCAGCAAGTTTCATAACCCTTATTAAACGATACGGGCAGATTAAAGTCATTCCAGCCAGGAATAACGTAAACGAAGGAATAAGCGAGGTGGCTTTAGCCCTAAAAAGAGGTGATATTAAAATCTGCAAAAATTGCGCCGATTCGATAAGAGAATTTTCTCTTTACAGATGGCAAAACACCACAGCAAAAGACACACCAGTCAAAGAAAACGACCACGCAATGGACGACATAAGATATTTCGTTAGCACGATAATGAACTCCTATGACGATGAGCCGTTTTTTGCACTGGCAACTCAAAGAATATAAAGGAGAAAGAAAATTGGAATTTTTTAAAAAGAAAAAACAGCAAAGCGCCGCAGTTCAAACAGCGCCCGTTTACCCCAAGGCTCCTCATCCTTTTGACATAATAGAAAACTATTCCCCACTCTCAGGAAACGAAATGGAGCTTTACCGCACACTCAGAGACGCCGTCCCCGTGATTGACGCAGCTATTTCAAAAATAATCCGCCTAACAGGAGATTTCAAAATCGTTTGCGAAGACGAAGAAGTTGAAAAAAAGATAAATAAGTTCATCTCGAACGTTCAGGTTAATTCCTGCGGAAGAGGCATTCATCACTTTATTTCTTCGCATTTAAGCCAGCTTTTAACTTTCGGCACGGCAATTGGAGAAATTGTTTTAAGCGGCGACTGTGAATCAATTGCAGCGCTTTATAACGCTTCGCTTTCAAACGTGGTTTTAAGCACAAAAGATAGCCCGCTAAACCTGATTATTTACCGCAAAAAACCTGACGGATCAATGAAAGCAATAAAATATCCGCAGTTAGTTTTGATTTCAACTCTTAACCCTGAGCCGGGCTACATTTACGGCAACTCAATAATGAAAGGTTTGCCGTTTGTGAGCGGAATTTTGCTTAAAATTTTCAAAACCATTGGAGCAAACTGGGAAAGAGTTGGCAATGTGAGATTTGCCGTTACATACAAGCCTTCTTCGGATTCCGGCGAAAGAGCCTACACCAAAGAAAGCGCCGCTCAAATTGCAAGCGAATGGACAAAGGCAATGAAAAGCCAAAATCCAACGGATTTCATCGCGATTGGCGACGTTGGAATAAAAGTAATCGGAGCTGACAACCAAGTCCTAGAAAGCCAGATTCCCGTGCGCCAAATGCTCGAGCAAATAGTCAGCAAACTTTCAATACCGCCATTTTTGCTCGGCCTAAGTTGGTCTTCAACCGAAACAATGTCCACCCAACAAGCTGAAATTTTGAACAGCGAAATTGAATCTTACAGAAGAATTTTAAACCCGATTATTTCAAAAATATGCGACATGTGGCTAAGGTTAAATGGCTTTAAATGCCCTTACGAAATTTCATGGTGCAAAATTGACCTTGAAGACCAGCTACAAATAGCAAACACAAGGCTCATAAACGCCAAGGCACGAGAAATAGAAAAACGCCTGGGAGAAAATTAACGGAGGTAAAAAATGAAAGACGGATATGTAATAAAAAGCAAATCAAACCAAGCAGTTTCAGAAAACGACCTGGAACTAATAAACAAATTAACCAGAAGAAAATTTGCAGCAGAAGAAGTTTACACATTTTCGGTTGTTCTTTGCGACAACGAAATCGACAGAGACTACGAAAAATTCACTGATGAAGCACTTTTGAAACTTGAAAAAATGTTCGTTGGCAAAACCGGGATTTTAGACCACGACCCGAAAAGCGAAAATCAAACCGCAAGAATATTCAAATGTTTCTTGGAAGCAGTCCCCGGCAAACTAAACTCACTCGGCGAGCCCTACAAAAGGCTCATTGCAAAGGCATATATGCCAAAATGCTCCAAAAACGAAAATATAATCCTTGAAATTGACTCAGGGATCAAAAAAGAAGTGAGCGTTGGCTGCTCGGTTAGCAAAATTTCATGCTCCATTTGCTCAAAAGAAATCAAGTCTATCCCCTGCTCGCACATCAAAGGCAGAAAGTACAAAACCGACGGAACTGAAAAGCTTTGCTTTAGAATCCTTGACAACCCGACGGATGCTTACGAATGGTCTTTCGTGGCGGTTCCTGCTCAAAGAGAAGCGGGCGTGATAAAATCCCACAAAAACCACTTGAAAGGAGGTGAAAAAAACATGGAAGAAATCATTAAATCGCTATTCCCGAAGCAAAAAGAAAAAATCAGCGAAAATGAAATCAAAAAGGCTTTTGAAACCCTGAAAGAAAAAGCTAAAATAGGCGAAATTTACAAGCAGGAACTCAAAAACGACGTCATAAAACTTTCAAACGCCGCTTGTCCTGAGCTTGACATGGCTGTGATGAAAAGCATTTGCGAGAAAATATCAGTCGAAGAATTAAGCTCGCTGAAAAAGACTTTCAAAACAAAACTTTCGCAAATAATGCCCACTGCACCGCAATTCACACCTGAAAAATCAGATTTGCAAAAAAACGAAAATATTCAATTTAAAATATAAAAATGGAGGAATTTAAAATGGCATTTTGTAATTCAATTAAACTCGAAAAAGGCATGTATAACGTAGGAGGAAAAACTTTCACAGAAGTTCTCGAAAGCCTCGACCCATCTGAAAACTACAAAGGAAGCGCACTTGAAAACTTAGACGCATATCAAAGACAGTTAAAAAGATTTGACATCAAAGTAAGCGGCCCAGGATGCGACGTTGTTGATAAATTCTTCAGCACAGCAGATTCAGCTGTTTTGTTCCCTGAATTTCTCGCAAGAGCTATCAAACAAGGAATAAATTCTTCGGAAGTAATTTCATCAATCGTTGCTGCAACTACAAAAATCGAAGGAACAGACTACCGCTCAATTTCTTCAACAACTGACAGTTCAAGCACATCTTACGTTGCTGAAGGCGCAAGCATCCCAAACGTTAACGTTAAGAAAAATTCTTCTTTGGTTGATCTCAAAAAACACGGCAGAGTATTTTCTTCTTCATATGAAGCTTTAAGATTCCAAAACTTAGATGTTGTAACCGTAATTTTGAAACAAATCGGCCTTGACATCGCAAGAGAACAACTCGACGATGCAGTTACAGAGCTTTTGGGTTCGGGCTCAACCGCAGCGGAATCAATCAGCGCTACTTACGGCACAACAAAACCATCAACCGCAACTTTGGCTTATTCCCATCTTTTACAGCTCTGGAAAGGCCTTAACCCTTACAAATTAAACGTTATGGTCGCTTCCAGCGCGTCAGTTAACGACATTCTTTCTTTAAACGAAATGAGAGATGCTTGCGCAGGCCTTGACTTCCAAGGAACTGGAAACATCGTAACTCCAATGGGCGCAAAATTAATAGTTTCAGAAAAAGTAGGAGCAAACAAAATCCTCGGTATTGACAAAGACTTCGCTCTTCAACTCGTTCAATCGGGTGACATATTAGTCGACTTTGACAAAGTAATCGACAAACAACTCGAAAGAGCAGGAATCACAATGATAACAGGATTCTCTAGATTAACCGCTAAAGCAGCAAAAGTTCTTGACTATGGTGTTACTGCTTAATTAAAAGATTTTGGCCCCCTTTGAGCTGCAAAGGGGCTCCCTCTTTTTAACCTAAAAGCAAGGAGGAAAATAAATTTGAATTTAGAAATAGTCGTTCAAAGATTCTCAGTAATTGCAAATATAGAGATAGAAGATTCTTCAAAATGGATTCCCATTTGCGGCGAAAGTATGGAAGAAATCAAAATGCACCTTAAAGAAGGCGTGGATGAAGAAAAAAACGCCCACAGGCTCGAAGTTGCGGCGGCAGCGCTTGCGCTTTACAAATACACGCTTTTCACTGCAACAACGCTCACGACTGAATCCTTCACAGCAGGAGAAATAAAAATAAAAACCGACCCGAACACCTCGGTTAAAATGGCAACTAAAGTTTGGCAAGAAGCAAAAAAATCAATTTCAGACTTAATTAAAGACGAAGGTTTCGTTTTTGAAAGGATTACATACGATGAATAAAATTTGCGATAACGCCAAAACTTTAATCTCCAAATTCGGCCAAGACGTTAAAGTGCAGTGCACCTCTGAAAAAACAATAAAAACAAAAGCTTTCATTCAACCTTTAAGATCTGATTACCAAAGCCCTCTTTACGGCGATTATCTTGAAGAAACAAAAACCGAGCAATATTTATACATAGGCCTACCGAATGTAAAACTAAACAGCTACGCTTCCACAGCGGTGATAACAGCAGGCCTTAAAAACTATATTGTTAAAAAAGTTGAATACGTTTATCTTTCAGGAGAAGTCATTTATGAAAGAGCCGTTTTGGAAGAAAAAACATAATTTAAAGCCCGGGCAAAATCAAGTTTGCCCGGCAAAAATATTAAAATTAAAACTAAAAAGGAAACCAAAAAATGAATCATAAAATGAATTTTAAATCAAATTTCAAAGAACCTATTTTACTTTCAGGGAAAATTCTAGGGCTAAAGCTGCTTTCGGCCTACGAAATCATAATCCTTGAAAGAAATTACAAAGCAATGCTTGAAATTTCAAATCTGTTTAAGAAAAACAAAACACTATTAAGAAAAGCCGGATTGATATCCATGTGTTTGTGCACAGCCTCAGGCGAAAGACTATTCCCAAATGCGGTAAGCGTGCTTAAAAATCTAACATGCAATGAAATAAATTACGTTTTTAAACAATATAACAAAATAAAAACGCAATCGCTAGCTTATCACGCAAAAAATCAAACAATATTTGAAAATGTAAAAAAACATGAATATCAACAAAGTTTACAAAATTTAGCAAGTGGTGAATGATTTATTAGTATTGACTTACTTATAACAATATGATAGAATACTTAGGAGTTTAGGTATTTTCTATGAGTTAGAAAGAGTGGGGTTGTCCCGCTCTTTTATCTATATTTTGGAGGGATTAAATGTCAAAAGCGAAAAAATCAGTTGCAGAAGCTGTTACTGAAATTGCGCTCCCGATTGCAAAAGAACTTGGGCTTGAGCTTTGGGACGTAAAATTTTTGAAAGAAGGCTCAAATTTTTATCTAAGAGTTTTCATTGATAAGACTGAAGGCATAACGCTTGAAGACTGCGAAAACATGAGCAGAAAGCTCGATGAGCCTTTGGATATTCTTGACCCTATCGACGTTTCATATTGCTTGGAAGTTTGCTCGCCAGGAATTGAAAGAGAGCTTTCTTCGGACGCTCACTTTGAAAAATATATTGGCAGCGAAGTAAACGTTCAACTAATCCGCCCGGACGAAAACAAAAATAAAAATATTTGCGGAAAATTGCATTCTTTTGACAAAGAAACGGTAAAAATAGAAACAGAAGAGAAAATTTTTGAATTGCCACGAAAGAATATCGCAAAAATCAACTTAAAAATGCTAGAGGAGAGAAACTAAAAAATGAACATGGAAATTTTCGAAGCGCTCAAGCTTCTTGAAAAAGAACGCGGAATTCCAATGGATTATATGCTTGAAAAAATCGTTAAAGCAATCGTCACCGCTTGCAAAAATAACTACGGCGGAAACGAAGAAGTAACGGTAAACTTCAATGCTAAATCAGGAGTTTTTGAAGTCAACCTTATGAAAACGGTTGTCGACGAAGTTGAAAACCCCGGCAAAGAAATTTCGCTCAAAGATGCTCTTGCTATTAAAAAAGGCGCAGAAGTTGGCGACCAAATCGCAATAAAACTCGAAACAAAAGAATTCGGCCGAATTGCCGCTCAAACTGCAAGAAATATCATCAGGCAAGGCATCAAAGATGGCGAAAAATCAAGGCTCACTCAAGAATTCCAGGATAAACAAAACACAATCACAAGCGCACTCATTGAAAGAATAGACGAAAAAACCGGCGCTTTCACACTGAGGATCGGCAAAGCTGAATCAACTCTTCCGCAGAGCGAACAAATCGGCACCGAAAACGTCAAAGAAGGCGACCACATTAAAGTTTATATTTCTGAAGTAAGATCAACCGAAAAAGGCCCGAAAATCTTGATTTCAAGAACTCACCCAAACTTTTTGAGAAAATTGCTTGAAAGCGAAATTCCTGAAATTGCAGACGGAATAATCGAAATTAAATCTATCGCAAGAGAAGCAGGCTCCAGAAGCAAAGTTGCGCTTTTGAGCCACGACGAAAACGTTGATGCAATTGGCTCATGCATAGGAGCTAACCGCGACAGAATAAATATTATAACAAATGAGCTTGGCGGAGAAAGAATCGACCTTGTCAAATACAAAGAAAACCCCGAAGAATTCATTGCTTCCGCGCTTGCCCCTGCGCAGGTAATAAGCACGATCATAGACGAAGAAGTGCCAAACACCTGCAAGGTTATCGTCCCTGAAAACCAGCTTTCGCTTGCCATTGGAAACCACGGCCAGAACGTGCGTTTGGCAGCAAGGCTCACGGGATACAAAATAGACATTCACCCTCAAAACGATGAAAAAAAGGGCATGAAAAGATTGAAAAGCTTACCATTGACAACCTGCATAGGATGCGGAAAAAAAGACGAAAAATCAAAATTCGTTATGGTCTCTCGCCCGCCGAAAAGCAGCCGGGAAAATTCGCTTGAAGTTTCTGCAGGGAAAAATAAAAGCGGCGGCCGCTCGGCTTACATTTGCAAAAATGAAGAATGCCTGAAAAAAGCAAGAAAAGCCAGACGCTTGGAAAGAAGCTTTAAACGCAAAGTTTCAATCGAAATTTATGAAGAAATCGAAAGGATAATAGCAAACAATGAATGATAAATTTCTTTCGTTTTTAGGCCTGGCGAAAAAATCTGGCAACTTAGTTTTGGGAATGGACGCCGTTAAAGAAGGAATCATCAAAAAAAACATAAATCTGGTTTTAACCGCCAGCGATGTTTCGGATTCTTCTTTCGAAAAAATAAACCTTTTTTGCGAGAAAAATAATGTTAAAACACTAAAAATAAACTACACGATGGATGACATTTATTTCCTTATTAATAAAAGGTCGGGCATCCTCGGAATAAAAGACATAAATTTTGCGAAAAAAATAAACAGCATGATAGAAGAAAACTCAAATCAGACTAAAAAGCACTAACACAAGGAGGAATTACATGGTTAAAAAATACAGAGTACATGAAGTTGCAAAAGACTTCGGAATTGCAAGCAAAGACATAATAACTCTTTTGAAAAATTATTTAGGTGAAGAGAAAAAGCACATGACATGCCTCACCGAGGATGAGCTTAATATAATTTTTGAGCACTTCACCAAAAAAGGCGAAGTAAAATCCTTCGATGAATATTTCAATTCGGCAAAAAAAGAAGCCGCAAAACCCGCACAAAGTAAGCAACATCCTCAAAAACCACAAGAAAAGAAAAAACAAGAAGCCCCTAAAAATAAATTCAAAGAAAAAATAATTTTAACGGGCAGCTCGTCTTCTGAGGCTCCTGAAAGAAAGGAAAGAGTCGTAAACACAAGAACCGTTAATGTTAACATGGATAAGTATAACGAAAAATACGACAAAATCGCTTCTGAAAGGGTTAAATCAGAACACAATAATAGTTCAATCAAACAAAAAATCAACCAAAAATCTCAGCAAAGAGGAAGAAAAGGCGCTAAAAGGGAAACCGAAGCCGAAAGACTTCGCCGCATAGCTGAAGAAAGAAAGGCAAAACCTTTAACAGTTTCGATTCCTGACGAAATAACCGTCGGAGAGCTTGCCTCTCGCCTCAAAGCAACCGCCGCAGAAGTAATCAAAAAGTTAATGCTCCTTGGCGTTATGGCTTCGATAAACGACGTCATAGACTTCGACACTGCAAGCCTCGTAGCAATGGAATTCCACGCTAAAATCGAAAAAGAGCAAACCGTTTCAATCGAAGAAATGATCATTGATTCACACGAAGATAAAGAAGAAGATTTAATCCCGAGAGCACCTGTAGTAGTGGTTATGGGTCACGTTGACCAC
>USIK01000013.1 GCA_900554775.1 uncultured Oscillospiraceae bacterium | reverse complement strand
GATTCTAAAGATAAATTCTTTTCCGGATATTACGTAAAAAGAGCAGATGGTTCAATCGCGGCTAAGGTTATAGGAGATTATTTCCCGATAGATCTCGTGGCAATGCTTGTTTTAAATGGTGATCTTAAAATATAGTCAGTGGATTTTGAATTTCCAATGATTTCTCATTGGAGATTTTTTTATTTCCGAAATAAAAATGCCACCTGAAAAATAACAGGTGCGCAACACAATTTAATTACCCCCATCCAAAAGATGGGGGATATTTTTATTTGCATTTTGCAATGATTGCTGATTTTTTTCTTGCAGCTGCGTTTTTGTGGATAATTCCTTTAGAAGCTGCTTGATCGAGTTTTTGAATAGCGATTTTAACTGAGTTTTCTTCTTTTGAAACGAGAGCATTTTTAACAAAAGTTCTGAGTGCAGATTTATAAGCTTTGTTTCTTGCAGTTTTAATTTTTGTTACTTTTACTCTTTTTTTAGCAGATTTAATATTTGGCATTTGTGTTCCTCCTTTGTTTTTTATCTTGAATTGCCAACGAATGCAAGTGCTACTGTTCCCGGACCTGTGTGAGTTCCGATTATCGGACCTAGGTGTGTTATTGTAACGTCGAGGGAAGGGTTTTCTGCAGATATTCTCTCTGCAACATACTTTGCATCGTCAAGGCAGTCTGCATGCCCTACAAAAACTTTTTTATAATCAGAGTTTAAGTTTTCTATTTTTGAGGACATTAAATCTAAAACCTTCTTTTTGCCCCTTATTTTATCAAAAACATAGAGTTTCCCTTCATCGTTCATGCTAAGCAGAGGTTTAACATTCAAAATGCTGCCAACCACGGCTGTAGCCTGAGAGATGCGACCTCCGCGTTTGAGGAAATAAAGGTCATCCACCGTGAACCAGTGGCAAAATTTTAGTTTATTGTCGTTTACAAAGTCAGCGACTTCGTCGATTGTGGCGCCGTTTTTCTTTTTAAGCGCAGCGTAATAAACCAGAAGCCCTTGACCTATTGAAGCAGACACGGAATCTATGACTATAATCTTTCTTTCAGGATATTTCTCAGAAAGCTCCCTTGCGGCAATTCTTGCGCTGTTGTTCATACCGCTCAAGCTCAGCGGAAATCCCACATAAAGGATATCCTTGCCGCTTTCTAAATACCCGGAAAAGTAGTTTGAAAATTCTTCTACGTTTGTCTGCGATGTGAGTGACAAAGCTTTTCCACGAAGCAGATTATAGAAATTTTCCATATCGAAATCCTTGTCTACGCAAGGAGTATCGTTGACCATGTATTTCATGGGCAAAATTTCAACTTCTAAATTTTCTGCAATTTCAGAGGGCAAATCTGAAGCAGAATCCGTTATCAAAACATAATTACTCATAAGCATTTAAAACAAGCCTACAGTCTTATTTATCCACCTTTCAGGAAAAACTCGTAATGTAAATATGAAATTCAAAAAATTATCTCTTAGAGAATTGCGGAGCTTTTCTAGCTTTCTTAAGACCGTATTTTTTACGTTCTTTCATTCTAGAATCACGTGTTAAGAAGCCTGCTTTTTTGAGGCTGAGTCTGTATTTTTCTGAGTCGCATTCTAAAAGAGCTCTTGCAATACCGTGGCGGATTGCTCCTGCTTGACCTGCAACTCCGCCGCCTGTAACGTTACAAATTATATCGAATTTGCTGTCTGTTTCAGTAAGAGCGAGAGGTTGACGAACGATAACTTTCAAAGTTTCAAGGCCAAAATATTCGTCTATGTCACGTCCGTTAACTTGGATTTTTCCGCTGCCGCTGTAAAGTCTAACTCTTGCTACAGAGTGTTTTCTTCTTCCTGTGCCATAAAAAAACGGAGTTTTGTTATACATTATTTATTTCCCTCCACATCTGTCCAAACTTCAGGTTTTTGTGCTTCGTGGTTGTGGTTGTTGCCAACAACTGTGCGAAGTCTTACGATTTGTTTGCGTCCGAGACTGTTGTTTTGGAGCATTCCTTTAACTGCGAGTCTCATTGCTCTTGCAGGATCTTTTTCCATGAGTGCATCGTATCTAATGCTCTTCAAATGGCCGATGTATCCTGTGTGATGATAATGATATTTTTGGGTAAGTTTCTTACCTGTGAGAACTGCTTTGTCGCAGTTGATGATTATAACGTGGTCGCCGCAGTCAACGTGAGGAGCAAATAATGCTTTGTGTTTACCGCGGAGTAAATTTGCAGCTTTAACCGCTACTCTTCCGAGTGGTTTTCCGGCTGCGTCTAAAATATACCATTTACGCTCGATTGTTTGAGCAGTAGGCATGTATGTAGACATTTACATTCCTCCTATTTATTAAAAAAATTTCTAACTCTTAGATTTTATCACTTTTGATGCCAGGTTGTCAATAAAAATTTAATTTAAGTTTACAAAAGCTCCGTTTTTCTCTTGTTTTCTTTCGAATTCATATATTTATCTCGATTTCGAATTTTATTTTTTTGAGGAACAAATACGATTTTTAATCCCTGAAGGCAAAGCTTTTTCAAGCATCAATTTTTTCACTTTTTTATCCGTCACAATTCCCCATGAAGGGTAGGCTTGGTGCTTAGTGCCTACAAAGCTTCTTTCAATCGTTTTGCGGTAATGATCTGGGTGGTTGTCCCAAAAAGGAATGTAGTTTCTAAGCCTGTATTTAATCTGAGATTTAAAAGGTTTGCCGTTATTTAAAACGCCTTTTTCCAGCGCTTTTCTGGAAACTACAGTGCAGTTATTAAAGAAAAGAGAATATTTCGATTTTTTATAG
Source organism: uncultured Oscillospiraceae bacterium (assembly GCA_900554775.1). Taxonomy (GTDB): domain Bacteria; phylum Bacillota; class Clostridia; order Oscillospirales; family Acutalibacteraceae; genus UMGS1491. Next base: position 11,557 of record USIK01000013.1, on the reverse strand, counting down.
CTTTTTATTTTTTCTTTATAAAATTCAGTAGTTTTGGTGAAATTACCTTTAATATATGTGCCGTGAACGAAATAACCGTTGCTAAAAGGCATTTGCTTTTCGATTTTTCTAACTTTGTAAAGCCAAGCATTGAAGGTATTGATGTTTTTCATGCAATTTGCGGGTACTTCTTTTTCGTAGGCGGCGTTGTTTCCCCAGTAAAAATAGAACCATCTTCCGTTTTTATCTTGAGAAATAACCGACATATGCCCCGGGCGGGAAGGCTTTTTGAAATTTATAACAACGGCATCGGCATAGGCTTTTGCGCTGAAAATAAAAGGCATAAACAAACTTAAAATTATTAATAAATTGAATTTAAATCTTATCATTTTCTTCTCTCCTTTGTAATATTATTTTAACATTAATTTCGGCATAATTCAAGCTATTTAATTTAATTTCGTTATGATGTATAATGGTATTTCAGGAAAAAAATAAAGAGAGCGTGATTTAAATGAGTAAAGAGAAAAAAATGGTAGAAGAAATAACTTCCATGGAAGAAGATTTTGCAAAATGGTATACCGATGTTGTAAAAAAAGCTGAGCTTATGGATTATTCCTCGGTGCGCGGCTGCATGGTTATTGAGCCTTACGGCTATGCAATTTGGGAAAATATGATGTATTTGCTTGACAAGAGATTCAAAGAGCTTGGCCACAAAAACGTTTCAATGCCGATGCTTATTCCTGAAAGCTTGCTTCAAAAGGAAAAGGACCACATTGAAGGCTTTGCACCGGAAGTTGCTTGGGTGACGAAAGGTGGAAACCAAGAGCTCCAAGAGCCGCTTTGCATTCGTCCGACTTCCGAGACGCTTTTTTGCGATTACTATTCAAAGAAAGTTCATTCCTGGAGGGATCTGCCGCAGCTTCTTAACCAGTGGTGCTCGGTTGTTCGCTGGGAAAAAACTTCAAGGCCGTTTTTAAGGTCGGTTGAGTTTCATTGGCAAGAGGGTCACACGATCCACGAAACCGCCGAAGAAGCAAAAAAAGAAACTGACCAAATGCTCGAAGTTTATGCCGAATTTTTCGAAAAGCACCTTGCAATCCCTGTTATTAAAGGAAGAAAAACCGAAAGCGAAAAATTCGCCGGGGCTGAAACAACTTACACAATAGAAGCCATGATGCACGACGGCAAAGCGCTGCAATCCGCAACGAGCCATTATTTTGGCGACGGTTTTGCAAAAGCTTTTGATATTACCTTCCAAGATAGAAACAACGAAAGTCAGCATGTTTACCAGACTTCGTGGGGCAGCTCGACGAGAATGATCGGCGGAGTAATAATGACCCACGGCGATAACAGAGGTCTCGTTTTGCCGCCGGCAATTGCTCCTGTTCAAGTTGTGATAATTCCTGTCGCTATGCACAAAGAAGGCGTTTTGGAAAAAGCAAACGAGTTGCTCGCAAGCCTGAAAGATATTTGCAGGGTTGAGATCGACGCATCTGAAAAGAGCCCGGGATGGAAGTTTGCTGAGCACGAAATGAGAGGTGTTCCGCTTAGGCTTGAAATTGGCCCGAAAGACATCGAGAAAAATCAGTGCGTTATCGTGAGAAGAGATAACTTTGAAAAGATTGCAGTTTCGCTTGATACTATCAAAGAAAGAATCCCTGAGCTTCTCGAGGCTGTTAGAGACGGAATGTATCAAAAAGCTATGGAAAGAAGAAATAACCTCACTTACAAAGCCGAAACTCACGAAGAATTCATGGAAAAATCAAAGCTTCCGGGATTTATAAAAGCACCTTGGTGCGGCGAAAACGACTGCGAAAAGAAAATAAAAGAAGAAACAGCCTTCACTTCAAGGTGCATAACCGACGACGAAGATTCAGAAAATCATAAATGCGTTTGCTGCGGCAAAAGAGCAAAACACATCGTTTACTGGGCAAAAGCTTATTAAAAAAGGAGGAGAAAAATTGGAAGATAAAAAAGTAACAATAGACGGCAACACCGCGGCGGCAAGCGTCGCCTATGCGTTCACCGAAGTTGCGGCGATTTACCCCATAACGCCGTCATCAGTGATGGCTGACCAGACTGATAAATTTTCCTGCGCGGGAAAAGAAAATATTTTCGGCTCGAAAGTAGACGTAGTTGAGATGCAATCTGAAGCGGGGGCAGCCGGAGCCATCCACGGAGCGGTTTCAGCAGGGGCTTTGGCAACGACTTTCACTTCATCGCAAGGGCTTTTGCTGATGATTCCTAACATGTATAAAATAGCGGGGGAATTAATGCCGAATGTGATTCACGTTGCGGCCAGAACGGTTGCAGCTCATGCGCTCTCGATTTTCGGCGATCATTCCGACGTTTACGCCTGCAGGCAAACGGGCTACGCCATGCTTTCTTCAAACAGCCCTCAAGAAGCCGCACACATGGCTGCAGTTGCTCATCTTAGCACGATTAAAAGCAGCATTCCGTTTATTCATTTTTTCGACGGCTTTAGAACATCGCATGAAATTCAAAAGGTTTCTCTTCCTGAATATGAAGATTTGAAAAAAATGATTGATTTTGATGCTCTTGAAAAGTTCAGAAACAGAGCGCTTAACCCGAATTCTCCGGTTACACGTGGCACGGCGCAAAATGATGACGTTTACTTCCAGAATAGGGAAGCCTGCAATGGTTACTATGAGAAAGTTCCAGGGATAGTAAACGATTACATGCAGCAAATCAATGAAAAATACGGCACTTCTTACAAACCTTTTGAATATTATGGTTGCAAAAATGCCGAAAACATTATTATTGCAATGGGTTCGGTTTGCGAAACTGCTGAGGAAGTTATTGATTGCTTGATCTCGAAAGGTGAAAAGGTTGGCCTTATTAAAGTACGGCTTTACAGGCCTTTTTCAAAAAGTTATCTTCTCAGCGTTATTCCAAAAAGCGCCCAAGTTATTTCGGTTCTTGACCGCACAAAAGAGCCCGGAAGCGCTGGCGAGCCGCTTTATCTTGACGTTATTTCAGCTGTTAAAAACACTGAATTTGAAAGCGTTAAAATTCTTTCGGGAAGATACGGCCTTAGCTCGAAAAACACTGACCCGAGCCATATTAATGCTGTTTTTGAAAATATGAAATCTGAAAACCCGAAAACTGTTTTTACCGTTGGAATAAATGACGATGTTACGAATCTTTCTTTGAATATTAAAGAGAAAGTTCACACTGCGCCGCCTGAAACTTACGCTTGCAAGTTCTGGGGGATTGGATCTGACGGCACGGTTGGCGCTTCGAAGAATACTATTAAAATAATAGGTGATAAATCTGATTTAAATGTTCAAGGATTTTTCTCTTACGACTCGAAAAAATCAGGAGGGCTCACCGTTTCGCACTTGAGATTCGGCGAGAAGCCTATTAAATCAACATATTATATAGAAAACGCAGATTTCGTTGCTTGCCATGCGCCGAGTTACATTTTCAAATACGATTTGCTTAAAGATTTGAAGCTCGGAGGGAAGTTTCTTCTCAACTGCGAATGGGAAGAAAGCGAGCTTGAAAAGATTCTGCCCGGCAGAATTAAGAAGGCTCTTTTTGACAAGAAAATTGATTTTTACATTTTAAACGCAACGAAAATAAGCCGTGACCTGGGCCTCGGCGGAAGGGTGAATACGGCTCTGCAGGCGGCATTTTTCAAAATAGTTAATATTTTTGCGCCTGAAACTGCGCTTGAATTCATGAAGAAATATATCGTGAAAACTTACGGTAAAAAAGGGCAAAAGGTCGTTGAAATTAACTGCCAGTGCGCTGACGCAGGGATGATGAACCTTAAAAAATTCGAGATTCCTCAGTCTTGGGGCGAATGCAAGAATGAGCCTGTGTTTGGCGATCAAGTCTTTAGGGATGGCAAAATAGAGAATTTTGTTAAAAATATTTTAGATCCTATCAGCAAAACAGAAGGTAATAACCTGCCTGTTTCAGCTTTCTTGCCTTATTCAGACGGCAGCGTTCCGCTTGGTTCTGCGGCTTATGAGAAAAGAAACACTGCGAGTTTCGTCCCTTGCTGGAATCCTGAAAATTGCATCGAGTGTAATCTTTGCTCGCTTGTTTGCCCGCACGCGGTGATAAGGCCTGTGGCTTTGAATGAAAGCGAGATTGAAAATGCTCCTGCGCAAATGAAACACAAGAAAATGCTTGGTGTTCCAGGGCTCGAATTTTCTATAACCGTTTCGGTGAAAGATTGCACAGGTTGCGGCAATTGTGCAGAAATTTGCCCAGGAATGAGAGGTAAAAAAGCGCTTGAAATGAAAGAAATTTCTTCGCAAGAAAGTGCTCAGGAAGTTTTTGATTATTCGCAGAAATTAAGTGCGAAACTCGAAGTTTTTGAGAAATTCAAAGAGACAACTATAAAAGGCAGCCAATTCAAAAAGCCGCTGCTTGAATTTTCCGGAGCTTGCGCCGGCTGCGGCGAAACGCCTTATGCCAAGCTCGTTACGCAGCTTTTTGGCGATAGAATGATAGTCGCGCACGCGACGGGCTGCTCTTCGATTTGGGGTGCTTCATTTCCTTCGAACCCTAATACGGTGAATGAAAAAGGGAAGGGCCCGGCATGGCAGAATTCTCTTTTTGAAGATAACGCCGAATTTGGCTATGGAATCTCGGTTGCGAAGAAGCACAAAAGAAGATATTTATCCTTGAAAATTAAAGAAATTCGAAGCCTCACGAAAGACGAAACTTTGAAAGAACTTTGCAAAAATTATATTTCGAGCTTTGAAAATTCGAAGGAAAATCAAATAGCTTCCGAGGGGCTTGTGAGCTTCCTTGAAAGTGCTGAAAATCTTGATATTCCTGAAGATTTGGCCAAGAAAATAATTGAAAATAAAGATGAAATTTCAAAGAAATCCGTTTGGATTTTCGGCGGTGACGGCTGGGCATATGACATTGGTTTCGGCGGGCTTGACCACGTTTTGGCTTCGGGCGAAAATGTTAACGTGCTTGTTTTCGACACTGAAGTTTACTCAAACACAGGCGGCCAGGCATCAAAGGCAACTCCAGCGGGGGCTGTGGCTCAATTTGCCGCGCTGGGCAAGTCAACTCCTAAAAAAGATTTAGCCGCAATGGCCATGAGTTACGGCTACGTTTACGTTGCTAAAATTGCTTTGGGGGCGAACTTTAACCAGGCGATTAAAGCCATTAAAGAAGCCGAAAGCTACGAAGGCCCTTCGATTATAATTGCTTACTGCCCGTGCATTAACCACGGAATTAAAGGCGGAATGAAGAATTCCCTTCTTTCAGCGAAGCAGGCTGTGGAATCAGGCTACTGGAACCTTTTTGACTTCGACCCAAGAAGAAGTCTTTCGGGAATTCCTGCGCTTCATGTTGAAAGCAAAAAGCAGTCTCTTCCTTACAAAGACTTTTTAATGACGGAATCGAGATATTCTGTTTTGAAAAATATCTTGCCGGAAAAATTCGATCTTTTGGCTGAAAAATCTGAAAAAATTTCTCTACAAAGAGAAGAAAACCTTAAAAATTTAGCGGAAAAATAAAAAAACATCCACCGTTTTCGGTGGATGGAAGGGCTTTGATTAACCGTTGCAACCGCAACCGCAGCCACAGCCGCTGTTATCTCCGCCGCAGCAGCACAAAATGATGATAACGAGAACGATGAGTAAGCAGCAGTTGTTTCCGCCAAAGAAATTATTACACATATTGGGATTCCTCCTTTTAGTATTTACATTAACATACTATTTATTTTTCTTGGTTTTGGTTACACTTTTGAATTATTTTTTTACAAACATTTGAATTGTAGTATAATTAGGTGAGTTTGAAATTTTAAGAAAGAAGGTAAAGTGCATATGTTAGATAATTCTTTTAGCAAATTGAAAAATGGCTCTGACATAAGAGGTTTGGCCAGCGGAAGTGAAATTGAACTTACGAATGAAGTGGTTGAGAAAATTTGCCATGCTTTTGTTAGATGGCTTTCGGATAAATATAAACTAACCCCTGAGGAAATAACTGTTGCTGTTGGCCACGATTCAAGGGTTTCGGCTTCAAGGCTTAAAAATGTGGTTATTAACACCATAAGAGCCTTTGGCTGTAATATTTATGATTGTTCGCTTTGCTCGACGCCGGCCATGTTCATGGCGATTTCAGCCATAAAGTGCACGGCTTCGATTGAGATAACCGCGAGCCATCTTCCGCCAGAAAAAAACGGCCTTAAATTTTTCACTTCTGATGGTGGGCTTACTCCTGAAGACATAGAAAATATCTTAAGCCTTGCTCAAAGAGTGCCCGAAACTTTGCCGCAAAAAGGCGGAAGCGTGCGCAAAATGAACCTTATGGAATATTATTCTGAAAAGCTCAGAAATGTTATAAAAGAAGCTTTGGGAGGAAATTCTGATAGACCTTTAAAAGGAATGAAAATCGTTGTTGATGCTGGAAACGGTGCGGGCGGATTCTTCGAAAAAGAAGTTTTAAAACCTCTTGGAGCGGACACCGAAGGTAGCGTTGGAATAGAGCCAGACGGGAATTTCCCGCTTCATGTGCCAAACCCTGAAATGCCGAAGCGCTCAAATCTATTTCTGAAATTACAGTTTCTTCAAATGCTGATTTGGGAATTATTTTTGACACAGATGTCGACAGAGCTGCAATTGTTGACAGCGACGGCAAAGTCATTTCGGGCACGAAGCTGATTGCGCTTGTTGCCGATGATATTCTTAAAAATAATTCTAAAGCGGTTATTGTTACCGACTCGATGACTTATGAATCTTTAAAAGATTTTATTTCTAAAAGGGGCGGATACCAGTTCAGATATAAGCGCGGCTACAATAATGTTATTTCAATGGCTAAAAAGATCAATGAAAAAGGCGGGAATTGCCTCCTTGCGATTGAAACTTCGGGCCATGCGGCGTTTATGGATAACGATTTCATTGATGACGGTGCATACCTTGCATGCAAAATGATTGTTCAGGCGGTTCGCGCTAAAAACGAAATGAAGAAATTGAGCTCGAAACTTGATGATTTTGTGAGCCCTGTGGGGGTGAGCGACACCAGGATTGAAATTAAAGATGAAAATGCTGATGTAAACAAGCTCCTGAAAGATTTGAAGAACCTTGCAAAATCGAATAAAAACCTTGAACTTGACGAAGATAATGTTGAAGGAGTTAGAATTCATTTTCCCTCGAAGCAGCACAGTGGCTGGCTTTTAGTCAGAGAAAGTTTGCATGACCCTGTGGTTATTATTCATGCTGAAAGTTACGTTGACGGCGGGCTTAGAGCGATGATTAGTTTCATTAAACCGTTTCTTAAAAAATACGACTTTTTAGATTTAAAAGATTTATAAAATTAATAAAGCTTACATTTTCGGGCTTGCCCTTTGATGTAAGCTTTTAATTATTTTACTAAATAATTATTTATAAAAATAATATAATAACATAGTTTTAATCATTATTTTTATTATAGATACTTGACAAAAATTGAGGAAAGATGTAATTTTTATAATAGTGGAATGAAAATAAAATGGGAGTGAATATTTATGTTAAATTCTAAAAAAGTGTTTACAGGAAAATTGGGTAAAAGCCAGCAGGAAGATAAGGAAGTTTATGATAAAAAAGTGAAGAAGCTTAAGGATAAGTGCGAAGATTTTGGAGAGCATTATTTAGGCGCAGGAAGAACGGCGTCTACTCCAGCTGACAGTATGGCATATTATTTCGAAATCTATTTCAAAGATTTTATGACCGGGAAGTTTTTTTCGCGCACAAGTAAAGTGCTTAGCGAAATGGACAAACAGTTGAGAAGGCTCAAAGATATGAGAATTGGCGATGATGTAAATGCATTTAAAAAAGCTTTTAAATACACTCCGAAAAAAATTGATGAAAAAGGATATATTAAACGTTCAGCGATAGACAACCCTGAAATCGCGGAGTTTTTTAACGTGACGATTCCTAAGAAATTAGACGAAAAAGTTGCAAATTGGGACCATGACAAAGAAATTGCAAATATGGTTCAGAGCATGGGGAACTTCAAATTGGAAATTGGCCAAACAGCGAAAGAAACCGAAGAGGCTATAAATAGGATTGAAACAAACCTTCGGGAACTGCTCAAAGTTGGCACGCCTGCGGCTAAAAGAAATTCTAAAATTTTGAGCAAAAAGAAAAGTGAAGTGGAAGCTCAAAACAAAAGGCTTTCCAGCAGCAAAAAGGCATTGGAGACAAGCACGAAAAAACTTAATGCTGCATTAGAAGAAGGAAATTCCATGAAAATTAAGCAGGACGCAGCGGCCGTTGAAAAAGTCAAAAAAACGGTAAAAAACGAAATGGAAGTTTTGGAAAAAAAGAGCAAAGAACTAGAAAACCTGAATATTCAAGCAGAAAAAATTATAAAAAGTAACTATTAAAAATGTTCCCACGCTTTTCACGGCGTGGGATTTAATATTTAAAATAGAAAATAATTTATTATAAAAACTTGACAAAAATATTTGCACGCCATATCATATAAATGCAATATATTAACAAAAATAAAAAGTAGGAGTGACGAATTATGTTGAATTTTAAGAAAGTGTTTAAAGAAGGCAGCAATGAAAAATCATTTTTAAGCGGCAAGAAAAAGAAAGACCAAGAAAATTATGAAAATAAGGTAAAAGACTTTTTGAAAATAGGGGCAAGTTTTAAGTCCGGTGTTGAAAGGCGTTTATCGCTTGATGACACTGTGGGGAAACTTACCCAAGAATTTAAAAATGCTTTTGGGCCATTAATGACAATGCGCGAGATGGCATTTTCTCATACGAGTAGAGTGCTGGGCGAAATGCATAAAAATCTTAAGAAATTGAATAAAAATGCAAAAATCAGCGATAGTATTGCAGAAATTGAAAAAGCTTTAAAGTATACTCCCAAGACCTCGAGCGGAGATTATGTTAAGCGTTCTTCGATAGATAACCCGAAAGTGGTTAATTATTTTAAGGATGTTGTGGACACTTTGAAAACCAAATTTAGTAATGTTAAATAAGCGAAAACTAGACCCACGCCGTGAAAAGCGTGGGTTTTGTTTAAAGAATATTTCTGTATTTCAAATAAAATTCTTCGAAGGTTCCGTTATCTAGTGATTCCCTGATTTTTTCAAGCAAAGTGTTGTAAAAATAAAGATTGTGCATCACGCAAAGCCTCATCCCGAGCATTTCTTTGCTCTTAAGTAGATGCCTGATGTAGGATTTTGAGTGGTTTTTGCATGTCGGGCAGTCGCATTTGCTGTCAAGCGGGGAAGAATCTCTTTCGAATTTTGCATTTAAGATATTTATAGCGCCATCCCAGGTGAAGATTTTCCCGTGTCTTGCATTTCTGCTTGGCATAACGCAGTCGAAAAGGTCCACTCCTCTTGCCACGGCTTCTAAAATGTTCACAGGCGTTCCGACGCCCATCAAATATCTCGGTTTGTCCTCCGGCATGAATGGCTCAACATTTTCAATGACGTTATACATCTCTTCGGCGCTTTCTCCAACAGCGAGGCCGCCTATCGCATAGCCGTTTAAATCCAGTTCGCGGATTTGCTTCATGTGCTCGATTCTAATGTCGTTGTAGGTGCTGCCTTGGTTAATTCCGAAGAGCATTTGCTGGTTGTTAACCGTGGTTTCAAGGGAATTGAGGTAATCCATTTTCTTTTTGCAGCGCTTGAGCCACCTTACGGTTCTGTCGCAGGAATTTTTCGTGTAAGAATACTGTGCAGGGTTTGCGATGCATTCATCAAAGGCCATGGCAATGGTTGAGCCGAGGTTTGACTGAATTTGCATGCTTTCTTCCGGGCCCATGAAGATCTTGTGGCCGTCTATGTGTGAAGCGAAAGTAACGCCTTCTTCGGTTATATTCCTGAGCTTTGCAAGCGAGAAAACCTGGAACCCGCCGCTGTCAGTCAGAACGGGGCCTGTCCATGAAGTGAATTTTCTTATTCCCCCCTGGCTTTTAACGACTTCGTCGCCTGGCCTTAAGTGCAAGTGGTATGTATTGCAAAGCTGAACCTGGCACTTTATGTTTTTAAGGTCGATTGCCGAAACAGCCCCTTTGATAGCTCCGCAAGTTGCAACGTTCATGAAGCCCGGAAGCTGAATTGTCCCGTGCGGGGTTTTGAATTCGCCGCGCCTGGCCCTCTTTTCTTTTTTTATTAGTTTATACACTTTTAAAACATCTCCTAATGTATTAAACTTTATAAATAAAAATCTTTGGAGGCTTAAAATGAAAGTATTTTTATCTATAAAATATTATGATGATATGAGAAATAAAAATTTGATTGAAAAAATCTGCTTGGCGATTGAAAATTGCGGTGATGTTCCGTTCGTTTTTGCTAAAAACGTGCAAAATTACGGCAAGTGCGAATTTTCCGCCGAAGAGATAATGAAAATTGCTTTTAACGAAATAAACAGCTCGGACGTTCTTTTGATAGACGCTACCGAGCTTAGCATCGGAATAGGAATTGAAGCGGGCTACGCTTTTAGCAAAAAAATTCCTATATATTTAATTGCAAAAAAAGATGCATACGTTTCAAATTCCATAAAAGGGGTTGCTTCGAAGGCTCTTTTTTATGATGAGCCCGAAGAAATTGAAAATTTATTTCGCAAGTAACATATCTTCCATGCTGTAAAGGCCCGCAGATTTCCCAACCATGAATTCTGCGGCTTTTATTGCGCCCGAAGCAAAAACTTCACGTGATTGCGCATGATGAGAGATAGTTATGATTTCATTCTCGCCTGCAAACATCACTTCATGGTCGCCGCAGATGCTCCCGCCTCTAACGCAGTGCATACCGATTTCACTTGGTTTTCTTTTTTCTCTTCTTTTGGTTCTGTCGAAAATGAGCTCGCCGTCGGTTTTAACCCTTTTGATTTCTTCGGCAATCATCAGCGCAGTTCCGCTCGGAGCGTCAATCTTTTGGTTGTGGTGCTTTTCAGTTATTTCAATGTCAAAGCCATTTCCAAGGAAGCTTGCAGCTTTTTTAGCAAGAGTTAGAATCAAATTTATGCCGAGCGACATATTTCTTGAGTAAAAAATAGCTGTTTTTTCAGAGGCTTTTTTGATTTCTTTAACTTGTTCTTGCGAGAACCCCGTAGTGCAAATTACTGCGGGAGTTTTTGTTTTTTCGCAGTAACTAAGAATCTGCGAAAGCGCCGAAGGATGCGAAAAATCTATTATTACATCGGCTTTAACATTAGCTTCTTCCAAAGAAGTAAAAACAGGGAAGTCAAATTCATTGCAAGGAAACTTGTCAATTCCTGCAACGACTTTGCTATTTTCCGAACTACTGATAAGTTTAACGAGGCATCTGCCCATTTTGCCGCAAAGGCCGCAAATTATTACATTCATTTTTCAGGGGCGATAGTTTTTATCGCCCTTTTTCACCGTCCGTTTTATTATATTAAATTGTGTTTTTTCATTGCATTTTTGAGGCTGGCCATTTGGGCTGCGCCGAGGGTCTCAAGAGGCATCCTGCACTCGCCGCATGAATAGCCCATCATGTTCATTGCCGCTTTAACAGGATTCGGGTTAACATCGCAGAAAAGCATCTCGATGAGCTCAAGATATTCAAGCTGCATTTTTGCGCTTTCTTTAACTTCGCCGTTTAAATATTT
>USIK01000012.1 GCA_900554775.1 uncultured Oscillospiraceae bacterium | reverse complement strand
GCCGACTAATTGATGGCAAGGGTAGATGTCTCCGTTTGGAGTAATTGCTACATAATCGTTGCCAAAGCCGCAACCCTTGAGCCTTTTGGTGATGCATGGGCCTTCGTTTAAGCTGATGTTGAAGTTGAAAAAGTTGATGTTTTCGCCTGCTTTTTTCATTTCAATCAGCTTTTTTGTTAATTTGTCGTGCTCTTTTAAAATTTCCGGCAAATCTTTTTCGGTCACAGCGTGCTCGAAGCCGTCTCCTGCAAGGGCGGGCTCGGCTGAAATTTCGCTAAAACCGAGGTTATAAATGTGCATGATATCTTCGGTGAAATTTAAGTTTTCTTTTGTGTAAGTGCTTCTAACGTAATATTTTTTGCCGTTTCTTTTTTCTATTAATTTTTTAAATTTCGGCAAAACAACGTCATAGGAGCCTGTCCCTACTTTGGTTAATCTGAATCTGTCGTTTGTTTCTTTTCTGCCGTCAAGCGAAAGAACAACGTCGTAAATTTCTTTGTTTATGAAGTCAATTTTTTCATCATCAAGGAGCACGCCGTTCGTGGTTAGTGTGAATCTAAAGTTTTTGTCGTGCTGCTTTTCAAGGCTTCTTGCGTATTTAACGGTTTCTTTCACGACTTCGAAGTTCATTAGCGGTTCGCCGCCGAAGAAGTCCATTTCAAGGTTTTTAATGTTGCCTGACTTTGCAATAACGAAGTCAATTGCCTTTTTCGCGGTTTCAAGGCTCATGAGTTCCCTTTTGCATTTAAAATCGCCTTTCGAAGCAAAGCAGTAGCTGCACCTTAAGTTGCAATCGTGCGAAACATTAAGGCAAATGGCTTTAATTGGCGAAGAGATTTTTTCTTCGGTAACTAGTTTTTGGTAGCTGTCTTCTGAGAAGAGCTTGCCCGCAGTATAAAGCGAAAAAAGCTCGTCAAAGGCTTCTTTTATTTCTTTTTGCGGGTATTTATCGCTTAGTTTTTTAATAACATACGACTCAGTGTAATCAAAAAAAGTCCCGGGAATATAATCCAAAATATCGTAAGAAATATCATCAACAAGATGAACCGACCCGCTGTTTGTGTCAATCACGAAATTATTATTTTCAAATTTAAATTTATGTATCATAAAAAATTGCCGGCTTTTAACCATGCCGGAAAAAAGCCGTGACTTTCACCTATCTTTTTTATTATTTGTGGTTGCATTCGCATTTTTGGTTGTTAACGGTGTTGTCAACTTTCGAAGCTGTTTGGCAAGAAGCTTGGCATTCACCGCATCCGCCTGTTAAAGCTGTGTTTTTGAGGTCTTTTGTTGTTAAAGTTTTAATGTGTTTCATTTTTTCCTCCTAAATTTGAGATTTCACTTCTATTTTACCACATCTTGCTTTATTTTCAAATACCTTTGTGAAAGTTTTTGCAAATGAGATTAAAGAATGTAATATCAGGGGCGACTTGTCTATATATATTAGTTATGTATGCAAAGAAAAAATAAGATTTTTAAATTGCCGTTTTGGAGATGAAATTATGAATTGGTGGCAGATGCTTGCAAATGATGCTGTTAGAAAGCTTGATTCAAATGTAGAAAAGGGCCTGACTAGCTTTGAAGTTAAAAAAAGGATGCTTAAATATGGCAAAAACACGCTTCAGGCCGAGCAGAAAGACAGCTTTTTAAAGAAACTTTGGCTTCAGCTTTCAGATTTTATGATTGTTACGCTTTTGGTTGCTGCGGCGGTTTCGTTTTTTTCTTCTTTCGTTAAAGGCTCGAAGGATTACATTGACGCGCTGATTATTCTTTTTATTGTTGTTTTGAATATTGTTATTGGAATTTTGCAAGAAAGCAGGGCAGAAAAGGCGATTGATTCTCTTAAAAAGCTTTCTTCGCCTAGCGCCAAGGTTTTGAGGGATTCAAAAGGCCAGAAGGTGCGCTCTGAGGAGTTAGTCCCGGGGGATATACTCATTCTCAAAGCCGGGGATTACATATGCGCTGACGCAAGAGTTTGCGAGGCTTCGGGATTTTTCGTTGAAGAATCGGCCTTAACGGGCGAATCTTTTAGTATCCCGAAGAGTGAGAAGGCTGTTAGCGGGGAAAACCTTTCCCTCGGGGACATGAAAAGCATGGTTTTTTCAGGGACTATCGTCACGAGAGGCCACGCAAAAGCAATTGTTACGGAAACGGGCATGAACACGCAGGTTGGGAAGATCGCCGGGCTGATGAGCGGCGAGCAAAACTTTAAAACTCCGCTTAGCAAAAAACTGGAAAAAACGGGCAAAAGGCTTGGCATTTTCATAATTTTGATTTGCATTTTGGTTTTTGTTCTGGGGATGCTTCAAAATGTTGATTTTGTTGAAATGCTGATGATTTCAATCAGTTTGGCGGTTGCGGCTATCCCTGAGGGGTTGCCTGCGGTGGTTACTATCGTTTTGGCAACGGGCGTTAGAAGAATGGCGGCACGAAACACGATTGTCAGGAATTTGCCGGCGGTTGAAACTCTTGGTCACACGGCGGTGATATGCTCCGACAAAACAGGAACCTTAACCATGAACAAAATGGAAGTTAAAGAGTTAAGGTCAGCGTTTAAACACGAAGATTTTAAAAATAATTTTGCAAAAAAAATTTTGAAGCTCGGCATGCTTTGCAACAACTGCATAATAACCGGCTGGAACATCAAAGGTGAGCCGACCGAAAAAGCGCTTTTAACCGCAGGAATAAAAATAGGGCTTAAAAAGGCTAACCTGGAAGCTAAATTCAAAAGAGTTTTTGAAATTCCTTTTAATTCTTCAAGGAAGCTCATGACGACCGTGCACGAAACGCCTGAAAAGAGTTATATTTCAGTAACTAAAGGCGCACCGGATATAATTCTTAAAAAATGCAAATTTTACAAGACCGAAAGCGGTATTTGCCCTTTGACAGAAGAGGTTTTAAGAAAAATTAAAAAGCAAAGCGAGGAAATGTCCGGCGAGGCTTTGAGGCTTATTGCCATTGCCTTTAAAGATTTAAACACTTTTGAAAAATGCGAAGAAACGCTTGAAAACGAGCTTGTTTTTTGCGGCCTTGCAGGAATTGAAGACCCTGTGCGCCCCGAAGCAAAGCTTGCGGTTAAAAAGTGCAAAAAAGCAGGAATAAAACCCGTGATAATAACCGGCGACCACGCGCTGACTGCAAAAGCTATTGGGAAGGAAATAGGCATCTTAGACGAAAACTCAAAGATAATAACAGGCCCGGAGCTCGAGGAACTCTCGGACGAAAAGCTTGCCGAAAAAATTGAAACTTACTCTATTTTTGCAAGGGTTTCGCCGCAGCACAAGATGAGAATAATCAAAGCACTTCAGAAAAAGGACTTGATAGTTGCGATGACGGGCGACGGCGTTAACGACGCGCCAGCGCTTAAAGCTGCGGACATCGGCTGCGCGATGGGCAAACACGGAACAGACGCCGCGAAAGCCGCTTCCGATATGATAATAACCGACGACAACTTTGCAACAATAGTTGAAGCAATAAAGCAGGGCAGAGGGATGTTTGAAAACATTAAAAAGACGATTCACTTTTTGCTTTCAACTAACATTGGCGAAGTAATGGTAGTGCTTTTTGGGTTCTTAATCAAAGTCCCAACGCCTCTTTTAGCGGTGCATTTGCTGTGGATAAACATGGTGACAGACGCTTTCCCGGCGCTTGCGCTCGGAGCCAGCCCTATCGAACCCGAAATAATGAAACGAAAACCAATTGGCAACAAAAAAGGATTTTTCTCCGGCAGCATGATTTACAACATTATAATTGAAGGGCTTTTCATAGCTGCGGTTGGGTTTTTATCTTACACTGTTGGAAGGGTCTTTTTCGATGTAGACCCCAGCGACCCTGTAATCGGCAGAACGATGGCATTCACTACTCTTGGGCTTAGCCAATTGATGCATGCTTTTAACGTTCAAAGCGAAAAATCCCTTTTCGAAACGGGAATTTTTGAAAATTTAAAGCTTGTTTATTCCGTTATTTTCTGCATCTTTTTGCAGATTATTTCCGTGGCTGTGCCTGCGTTTAACGGCTTTTTCAAAACGATTTGCCTGAGCTTGCTGCAGTGGATTATCGTAACGATTCTGGCAGTTTCGCCTATTTTAGTTTCTGAAGCTGAGAAAAGATTTTTAAACCCGAAAGAAAAAAATTCCTGCGAAGAATAAAACGAGTATTCTATATTTTTTGAAATCTACATATAAATTTTTACCAAGGGGGATTAACAATGAAAGTTTTTGTACTTAACCGAAAAAAATTAATGATCATCATAGGTTGCATGACCATGGCTCTTGTGGGGGCTTTTGCGCTTACTGGAACGGTTCCTTTCATGGCGGGCGAAAGAAAGATGCCGATTTACTGCGTTGACAGGGAAGATAAGGTTGTGAGCATAACTTAAGACGCTGCATGGGGTAATGAGCAAACGCAAACTTTGCTTGATATTTTGAAGGATAAAGGCGTTAAAAGCACGTTTTTCCTTGTGGGATTTTGGGCTGAAAAGTACCCTGAATCAGTAAAGGCAATCGCCGATGCCGGCCACGACGTGGGCAACCACTCAAACACTCACCCGCACCTTCCGAAAATGGAAAAAGACAAAATTTTGGCTCAAATAGAAGATTGCAATAAGAAAATCGAAGCTGCAGGAGCACCAAGGCCAATACTTTTCAGGCCGCCTTACGGAGACTACAACAACTGCGTAGTTGAATCCACAAACGAGCTTAAAATGCACTGCATTCAGTGGGATGTCGACAGCCTTGACTGGAAGGACCCAACTCCGGATGACATGGTTAAAAGAATAAAAAGCAAACTAAAACCCGGCTCGATAATTCTGATGCACAACGGCGCCAAGAATACTCCGGAAGCACTGCCAAAAATCATAGATATGATAAAAGGCGAGGGCTACCAAATAGTTCCTATCTCAGAAATTATTTACAAAGAAAATTACACAATGGATTCTCAAGGAAAGCAAAAATTAAATAAATAAAAATAATCTTTAATTTACTAAAGGTAATAAACAGCGCAGCGCACGAATAATATTTAGTAATAAATGCAGGTAAAAGGAGAGGTTAAAAAAATGAATTATGACGTAAGCAAAAGTAATCTAGCGGTCAGAGATTTGGTTTTTGAAGGCTGCAAAGAGGTCCCTGTAGACATGGATTTTTCTTTGCCGGATTACTGCCCTGACATTCAAAAAATCTTAAAATGCAGGGTGATCCCTAACATAAGCTCCAAGAGCATTTCAGGCGACAGGCTTAACATTGAAGGCACCGCTAAAATTAAAACTATTTATCTTGACGCTGAAAGCAAAAGGATAAGGTCTTGCGAGAATTCCATGCCGTTTTCTTGCTCGGTTGACATTAAAAGCAGCCCGGAAAATGCCGTTGCGGACGTTTCTATAAAAGTGGAATATGTTAACTGCCGAGCGGTTAGCCCCAGGAAGCTTGACATTCACGGCTCGTTTTCGATTTCTGCCAAAGTTTACGCTAAGAAGAATGTTGATATTTCTTCAAACGTTAGTGGCAAGGATATCCAGCAGAGAATTTCTGACATGAGAGTGAATAACCTTGCGGGAATTGGCCAGCAGCAGTTTTCGATTAGTGAAGTTATCGAAACAGATCAAAACAAGCCTGCGCCTGAAAGCATTATCAACGCTGATGTTAAAGTGATTGTTAACGACTACAAAAACATGCCGAATAAAACTGTGGTTAAGGGCGAGATAATAGTTAAAATTCTTTACATAGACGATATTTCTTCAGGCCACACCGAAACTCTTAATTACTCAATTCCAATGAGCCAAATAATTGATGTTCCTTCAGTTTCGGAGGATTCAAGATGCGTGATTAACGCTTCTGTGCTCAGCCATGACGAGCAAATTAACTCCGAAAATGAAAACGCTGCATTTATTGCATGCGAAATTAAACTTTCAGTCACGGTTATGGCTTACCAAGATAAAGATATTTCGCTTGTTTCTGATGTTTATTCAACTGACTATGATGTTGATATTTCCACTGACCCTGTTAAAATTGACCGCCTTGTTGATAATTTCAAAGAAGAAATTGAGCACAAAGAAGTTATGAAATTCTCTGATGTGACGCTTTCAGAGGTTGTTGACGCTTGGGTGGACGCTTGCACTGTCAGCTGCACGTGCGAAGACGGCAAACTTGAGTTTAAATGCAAAGCAAATGTTTGTGTTTTAGCGGTTGACAGCGAGGAAACCCCTGTTTATGTTGAAAGAATTTTGGAATTCACTCACAGCAAGGCTTATGAAAGCAACCTTGTTTGCGCGGAGTGCGAAAGCAGCATTGTACCTGCTAAAATCAGCTTTAATCTTTCGGGCCAAAATGGCGTTGAAGTGAATTTAACTTTCGAGCTTTTCGGTCAGGTCTATTCATGCAGGAAATGCACTATGGTTAAAGAAGTTTCTGCTGATGAATCCAAAACAGTTCAAAAAGACGGCGCTTCTTTGACGGTTTACTATGCCGAAGGTGGAGAAAACATCTGGGATATCGCAAAAAAATATTACACCTGCGCGCAAATGATTAAAGACGAAAACGACCTTTCGGAAGACAGAGTAAGAAACAGCGGAATGCTTTTAATTCCTATGAAATAGCCGCTTTTAGAAATTAATTTGACAATAAACAAATATTTTTCAGGAGGAAAAAAAGTGGAAGAACGTAATATATACAAAGATATCTCGGCGAGAACCGGCGGGGATATTTACATCGGAGTTGTGGGCCCTGTTCGCAGTGGCAAATCAACTTTCATAAAAAAATTCATGGATACACTTGTTATTCCGAACATTTCTGACGAAGTTCAAAAAGAAAGGGCAATTGATGAGCTTCCTCAATCTGCCGCAGGGCGCACTATTATGACAACTGAGCCAAAATTCATCCCTGAAGATGCCGTTGAAGTTAACGTTGACGGTGCGGCAAGCTTCAAGGCAAGAATGATCGACTGCGTTGGATACATAATCCCCAGTGCGCTTGGGTACATTGAAGATGACCAGCCAAGAATGGTTAAAACTCCTTGGTTTGAAGATGAAATCCCGTTTAACATGGCGGCTGAAATCGGAACGAAAAAAGTTATCACCGACCACTCCACAATAGGGCTTGTAATAACCAGCGACGGAAGCATAGGCGACATTGACAGAGCCGAATATGAGCCCGCTGAAGAAAGAGTCGTGAGCGAGCTTAAAGAGATAAACAAACCGTTTATTGTGCTGCTTAACAGCACAAGCCCGAACTCTCAAACCGTTAAAATGCTTGCGCAGAGCCTTTCAGAAAAATATGGTGTTCCTGTTGTTCCAGTTAATTGCAGCGAAATTGACGAAAACGAAATTAAAAGAATTTTAGCGGAGCTTCTTTTTGAGTTTCCCGTCAGAGAAATTAAAATCGACATGCCAAGATGGGTTGGCTCTCTTGAAAAAGACCACTGGCTCAGAAGCAGCGTTTATTCCTGCATTAAAAACATTGCGAAAGATATTTCGAAAATAAGCGAGATTGAAAAGCTAACTCAAAGCCTTGAAGAGTGCGAATACGTTAGCGGTGCTGAAATTTCCGAAATAGACCTTGGCACCGGCAGCGCAAGAATCGCCGTGACTTTAGATCCTGCGTTATTTTATAAAGTTCTTGGCGAAAAAACTGGAATTGAAGTTTCTGATGAATGCTCTTTGATGCAGTCGATGATGGAACTTGCCAAAACAAGGCAAAAATACGAAAGAATAGCCAGCACATACGATGAAGTGGAAGAATCAGGCTATGGAATCGTGATGCCAACCATGGAAGAGCTGCACCTTGACGAGCCGGAAATAATAAAGCAAAACGGCAAATACGGCATAAGGCTAAGGGCCTCTGCTCCTTCGGTTCACATGATGAAAACAAACATCCCACCCGAAGTACCGCCAATCGTAGGCTCCGAGCAGCAATCCGAAGAACTAGTTATGTATTTGCTCCGTGAATTCGAAGAAAACCCGGCGAAAATCTGGGAGTCAAATATCTTTGGCAAGTCGCTTCATGAACTCGTGAACGAAGGGCTTCATAACAAGCTTTATCGCATGCCGCCTGCCGCAAGAGAAAAAATCAAAGAAACTATCGAAAGAATAATAAACGAAGGTTGCAACGGCCTTGTTTGCATAATACTTTAAAAAATTAGTCCTCTCGCTTTGTTCGGGAGGATTATTTATGAAAAAAATCGGTATTATTTCAAATAAGCATATGGTATAATTTTAAATTGAAAAATATGTTTGTTTAGTAAAGGAAAATGCAAAATGAATACTACTTCAAAAACAAAACCTGAAAAAAAGGTTAACCACTCTTTTGCGGCCGGCGCACTGATTATGACCCTTGGGATGTTCATAGTTAAGCTTGCTGGAGCGGCTTTTAAGATCCCGCTTTCTTACATTTTAGGAGGGGTGGGGTTTGGTTATTTCACCACGGCTTACAATATGTACAGCCCGATTCACGCGCTTGCAACAGCGGGTTTACCCATTGCTATTTCAAGGATGGTTTCGGGCTATATGACCCAAGGGCGCTACAAAGACGTTAAACTCATGCACAAAATTTCTATCCCGCTTTTTATGGCAACGGGTCTTTTCGGCTCGCTTTTAATGATTTTTGGTTCGTTTTATTACGTCCGGCTTGTTAATGCTCCGGGCTCGCTTTACTCGCTTTTAGCCCTTGCACCAACTATTTTCTTTTCTTGCCTTATTTCAATTTACAAAGGCTACTACGAAGGCCTTAGGAATATGATTCCAACTGCTGTTTCGGAGATAATCGAAGCTTTCGGCAAAGTTATTTTCGGAATAAGCCTTTCATGGCTCACGGTTTCTTACGGGATGAGTGAATTCCAAAAATTCGGTACGGTTTTCGGCACGGCTTATGAAACAAAAGAAGCCGCTAAACTAGCGATTCTGCCTTGGGTTTCGGCTGCGGCAGTTGTTGGAATAACGCTTGGTTCAGTTGCAGGGTATCTTTACATGCTTATTAAATTCAAAATTAGCGGTGACGGCATCACGCCTGAAGAATTAAAAGAAGCTCCGAAGCCTTACCCTGTTAAAAAAATAATGAGGATGCTCCTTAGCATTTCAATCCCCGTTGCTTTGGGCGCAATTATCATGAATGTGGCTTCAGCTATAGATTCCACCTTGATTCAAACAAGTCTTAATGATATATTGTCCTCAACGCCTGAAGCGTTATTGAAGGTTTACGGCAGTTTGATACCTGAGCAGAACATTAAAGCAGGGAAGGTTCACATCTTTTTGCTGGGATGTTTTGGATATATGAACACAGTTGCAATGGTTTTGCCGACTATCACTCAGGGATTTGCTATAAGCGCACTGCCAAATGTTACTTCGGCTTGGGTCAGCGGCGTTAAAGAAAAAATTAAAAGCAGTATAGAAACTGTTTTAAAAGTTACAAGCATTGTTTCTTTGCCAATTGGGATTGGAATGTCGGTTCTTTCGTTTCCTATTATGGATTTAATTTATAACACATTTGGCAAGAACAAAAGTGCCGAAGAAGTTGTTATCTCTTCGCACATCATGAGCATTTATGCTCTGGGAATTATTTTTGTTGCAATCGGAACACCAATTTGCAGCACTCTGCAAGCTGTGGGAAGAGCTGATATTCCGCTCAAAGCTCTTACTGCGGGAGTTGTTATGAAAATTGCTCTTAATTATATTCTAGTTGGAATCCCTGAAATTAATATTCAAGGCGCAGGAATAGGAACGCTTGTTTGCTACCTGTTTGTTTGCGCGGTTACTCTTTTTTCGCTCAAAAAGGAAACGAAAGTTTCGCTTGATTTCAAAGGCGTGTTTTTAAAGCCGCTTTTGTGTGCTTTGATTTGCGGAGCCACTGCGTGGGCCTCTCAAGGCTTGATGGCGCTGGTTATTCCTTACAAACTTGCAACGGTTATTGCAATAGTTTTGGCTGCTGCTACTTACATTTTTGCGCTGTTTTTGACGAAAACTGTTACTTCGAAAGATTTGGCCACTATTCCAAAATGCAAAAAAATAACAAAAGTACTTGAAAAATTTGGAATGATGAGTTAATATGGGAATAAATGTAAAAACTTGAAAAAGTTTACATTTAAGACGTTTAGAAGGGCAGTGATAAGTATGGAGCCAGTCCACAGACGCAGGTATTCAGCCGAAGACCTTGCAAAGCTCATCAGAACGCTAAAATTCTCGGAAGGCTTTAAATTGGACAAGACTCAAAAACATGCGAGTATAAGGTCTAATTTGATAAAAGAAGCTTATGAGGTTTTGGAAGCCATAGATATGCAAGACAGCGAATTGCTCAAAGAGGAGCTTGGAGACATTCTTTTGCAAATAATGCAGCATTCGAGCATTGAAGAAGAAGAGGGGAATTTTTCTTTTGATGATGTTGTAAATAGTGCCTGCGAGAAAATTTTGGCGAAATATCCTCATCTCGCAATTGAAAAAAGTGCAGAAAGTAATGTTTACAGCATGCCTCAGCGGGGCTTTAATTTGCCAAGGATGAGAAGTTTTGGTCAAAATGACCAAACAGAAAAAACCGTTATGCCGGCTTTGATTGAAGCAAGAAAGATTCAAGAAAGAGCTGCAAGGCTCAATTTTGGTGTATTTTCGGTAGGTGAGGCTTTTAATGAAGCGTTCGAAAGACTCCATTATCTTGAAACTTTAATCTTGGGGAGACGAAAAGAATTTTATGAAAAAGAATTTGGAGATTTAATTTTCTCGGTCTCAGAAATCGCACGATTACTGGGCATTGACGCTGAAACCGCTCTCCATAATTCGAGTGAAATATTCAAAAATGAGTTTTTATGTAAATTGTCGCTTGCAAATAGAAATAATCTGTAGTAACATTAATATGCATTCAAAAACTACCTATTTTTGGTATTTTTGATATAAAAAAATAAAAACTTGGGGGACATCTGTATGAATAGATCTGAGTTAGTTGCTAAAATTGCAGAAAAAAGTGAACTTTCAAAGAAAGATGCTGAAAAAGCAGTTGCAGCATTCATCGAATCTGTTACTGAAGCATTAGTTTCAGGAGACAAAGTTCAACTCGTAGGATTCGGAAGCTTTGAAGTACGCAGACGTGAAGAACGTGCAGGCCGCGATCCACGCACAGGCAATGCTATTACCATTCCTGCAAGCAATTCACCAGCTTTTAAAGCAGGTAAAGCACTTAAAGATGCAGTAAACAAATAAGATTTGTTTAAAACCATGAATCTTCTGATTTTTTTCAGGAGATTCTTTTTTATTTGAAAAAATAGGTTTTTTGTGGTAATACTAAAGCTGTTATGAATAATATTTATTTGAATTTAAACGAAAAATGTAAAACCCTTCCTAATTCCCCGGGGGTTTACCTTATGCAAAACAGTGAGGGAGAAATAATTTACGTCGGTAAAGCGAAAAATTTGAAGAATAGAGTGTCATCTTATTTCCTACTTGAACATGAAAAAGGTTCAAAAGTAGAAAAAATGGTGGAAAACGTTAAAAATTTTGAATATATAATTACCGATAGTGAATTTGAAGCGCTTGTTTTGGAGTGCAGCCTTATTAAAAAGCATCAGCCGAAATACAATATTTTGCTTAAAGATTCAAAAGGCTACAGCTACATTAAAATCTCAAACGAAATCTGGCCGAAGGTTTCTTACGTGAAGCAAAAAAGCAGCGACGATGCTGTTTACATCGGGCCGTATATGAGTTCCTTTTCGGTTAAAAAGACGGTTGAAGAAGTTTCGAGAATTTTTAAGCTTCCTAATTGCAGCCGTGACCTTAGCAAAAGGTGGAAACGGCCGTGCCTTAATTATTACATCAATCGTTGCAGCGCGCCGTGCATCAGGGCGATTTCTCATGAAGAATACCTTGCGGTTATTGCTGAGGTTAAGGACTTCCTTAAAAACGGAATTAACAAAACCGCCAGCGACCTCAAAAAGCAAATGGCCGAGGCTTCTGAGAACATGCAGTTTGAAAAAGCCGCTAAAATAAGGGATAGAATAGCGGCGATTGAGAAAATAAAAAGCAAGCAAAAGGTTGTTTCATACGGCGTGAAGGAGCAAGACGTGATAGCTGTTTCGAGGGATGAAAACGATGTTTCAGTTCAGATTTTCAGGTTTAAAAACGGCGATATGTACGAAAGCGAGAACTTTTTATTAAATACTCAGCAGCCAGACGATGAAGTCAGAGCGGAATTTTTAAAGCAATTTTATGAAACTCAGGAATTCATCCCTAAAACGGTTGTTTTGGATGGTGCCGCGGAAGATTTTGAATTAATTAAAAAGTTGATTTCAGAAAAAGCGAAAAAGAAAGTTAAAATTGAAATCCCTCAGAAAGGCAAGGCGTTTGAGCTTGCCCGAATGTGCAAAAATAACGCTTATGAGAATCTTCTGAGAAGCAGTGGGGTTAAAACGAAAGAGGATTTTTACCTTCAAGATCTTAAAAATCTGCTTGGCCTTGAAAAAGCCCCGAAAAGAATCGAAGCTTATGATATTTCGAACCTTTTTGGTTCAAATTGCGTTGCTGGAATGGTTGTTTTTGAAAATGGCAAACGCCTGCGAAAAGATTACCGCCGTTTTAGCATGAACTATATGCAAGACGATTTTGCGGCTATGAATTCGGTTATAACGAGGAGGTTTAGCCACCAAAGCCTTAAAAATGACGATAAAGGCTTCGAAAAAATGCCTGACCTTGTTCTTGTTGATGGTGGTTTTGGGCAGGTTAAAGCGGCTAAAACGGCCTTAAATGAGCTTGGAGTGAATATTCCTGTTTTTGGGATGGTTAAAGATCGCAAGCACAGAACTCGGGCGCTTACAACCGAAAATGAAGAAATTGAAATAAAAAATAACGGCAGGTTATTTTTGTTCATAACCTCCGTTCAGGATGAAGTGCACCGCTACACCGTTAATTATCACCGCAAATTGCGCGAAAAAGGCGTCAAAGCCTCTGAACTTGATAAAATCAAAGGCGTCGGAAAAATCCGTTCTAAAGAGCTTTTAAAGACTTTTGGAAGCATTGAGAAAATCTACGAGGCTTCCGCCGAAGAAATCGCGAGTGTTAAAAGCATAACTGAGCCTTGCGCCAAGGAAATTTACAATTATTTTCACGGTAGCGATGTTAAGAAATAGAGTCTAAAACTTTTTGAAAATATTCCGGCAGATTGCTTGAAAACCGCATGTGTTTTTTAAGCGTCGGGTGGAAAAATCCAAGAGTTCTCGCATGGAGGCATTGGCCTTTTAAAAACGGGAACTCATTTTTTCTGCTTTTTCCGTAAACTTCGTCGCCGGCAATCGGGTGGCCAAGGTAACTCATGTGAACTCTTATTTGGTGGGTTCTGCCGGTTTCGAGTTTCAGTTTTAGGTGCGAATATTTTTGATATTTTTTAATAACCTCATAGTGCGTTATGGCGAGTTTCCCGGATGATTCTGAAACCGCCATTTTTTTTCTGTCTATTTTGTGCCTTGTGATGAAAGTCCTCACGGTGCCGGAATCACTTTTAAGGTGCCCGTGAATCACGGCTTCGTATTCTCTTTCAAAGCTGTGGTCTTTTATTTGCACTGCGAGCTCATTATGGGTTTTGTCGTTTTTCGCAACTATCAAAAGCCCGCTGGTGTCTTTGTCTATTCTATGGACGATTCCCGGCCTTATAACGCCATTTATGCCCGAAAGAGAGCCTTTGCAATGGTGAAGAAGAGCATTAACCAAAGTTCCGTCGTAATTCCCCGGCGCAGGGTGGACGACCATGCCTTTTGGTTTGTTAACGACTATCAAATCGTCGTCTTCATAAACTATGTCAAGCGGGATGTTTTCCGGTTTAACTTCGAGCGGTTTTGCTTCGGGGATTACCACTGAAATAGTTTGATTTTTGCTTATTTTCGAGTTTTTTTGCGCTGCTGTGCCGTCTATTTTAACGTGGCCTTCTTCGATTAATTTTTGAAGCCTTGAGCGCGAAATATCGTTTAGTTTTTCGCTTAAAAATTTGTCTATTCTTATTCCTTGCGAGTTTTCGTCAACTAAAAATTTAAAATCTTCCACTTTTTCACCCCACTCCGAGGTCCGTATTGCTTATTAATATGTCAATTTGGCGGTCGTTTTTAATTTTTGGGTAAATTTCTTTTATGAATTTGCCTATTAAAATTGGGTCGGGTGAAATTCTTGTTGAATTTTTAACGAAAACGCTAACGGTGAATCTTTCAAAGTATTTTTTTGCAAGTTCAATGTCGCTTTTTATGGTTTCGAATTTTTGGCCTTTAACGCCAACAAGCAAGCAAACACTGCTGAAATATTTTGAAACATCTTCTGCAGTGACATCTTCCGGGATGCCTTTATTCCAGCTGGACCTGAGCTCGCCATTGAATGTTTCTATTCCTGTTCTGAATTTAACTTTTATTCCTTTGAATCTTTCTGCGAATTTTTCAAGCTTATTTCTGTAAGCCCAGTGGACCTCAAACCAAAGTTCTTTTATGTTTTTTTCAAGGCATTTTTTGTAAATTAAATCCAAGGTTTTGTCGTCAAGTTCCATTGCGGAACCTGAATTTATAACGTCTAAAATTCCGAACTCACCTGTTATTTTTTCAATTACCTTGGAATTTAATTCGAAAGGATCTTCGCTTACATCTTCGAAATAATCGCAAAATTTGCATTTTTTCCAAAAACACCCTGAGCCTTGCAAGAGTATGAACTCTCGGGGGAACTTTTCAAATATTTTTGAGTACCTTATTTCAAACTTTTTCACTAAAAAACCTCTTTTTATTTTTATTATAAATCACTGTGCGCTTGGCCGCAAGCATTAAAAAAGCTTCTAAAAAAGAAGCTTTAGTTTTTCTTTGAATAAAGCAGCATAACCGCCTTTGTTTTGATGTTTTCGTTTGAGAATATAAACTCTTCGTCAATTGGCTTTGAGCTTTCGTCGCTGCTTATGCACCACTTGCCTTTGTTGCTTTTTAAATAAGCATAGTAGTGATT
>USIK01000011.1 GCA_900554775.1 uncultured Oscillospiraceae bacterium | reverse complement strand
GCTCTCCTCCCTACTGCTTTTCATCTTTAACTTTTATATTTTTGCCATTAGTCGAAATTATAATATTGCCGTTTAAGTCAGTCCTATGAATATTTTTGCAGTATTTTTCAATTCTTTTCAAAATTTCTTCTTTAGGAAGATTACTTTTATCAGGGCCAACGGAAATAACCGCAAATTTTGGCGAAACTTTTTTCAAGAAGTTTTCAGAGCTTGAGGTTCTGCTTCCGTGATGGCCAACTTTCAAAACATCCACTTTGAGGTTATATCCTGCGTCAATGATGTCGCTTTCTTCGGCTTTTTCGGCATCGCCGGTGAACAAAAAGCTAACGTTTTTATAAGTCATTTTCAAAACAAGCGAAGTATCATTAAGATTTTTGCCCTTTTTAACCGGGCCTAAAACCTCGATCTTAAGGTCTTCTATTTCGAAGCTTTCGCCAGCTTTGGCAATTTTTGAATTAACTTCTTTTTCTTTCAAAGCACGGAGCATTTTTTCATAGGTTCTGCCTGTTGGGATAAGGCTTTCAGGGATCTTAGACATAATAAACTTTTCAACACTAAAACTTTTAATAACTTCGGCCATCTGGCCAATGTGATCTCTGTGCGCATGGGAAACAACCGCCAAATCAATTTTCGAAACATCCTGTTTTTTAAGATATTCAGTAACAATATTGTTTGGTTCTTTATCCGCCGCATCAATTATAATATTATGATTTTTGAATTTTATGTAAATGAAATCAGCCTTGCCAACGTCAACAAAATGCACCTGTAAATCTTCGCTTATGTTTTTGCTGGTCTCTTCTTTATTGCTAGGCGAAGATGAATTAAAAATATTTTTGATTCTAAAGCCTTCTGTGTTCTCGCAGTTCGAAAAAAACGCACCGGCAAGAACAATAACGCCTACGATCAAATACCATGTTTTATTCTTTAAAATTTTTTTGAATTTACTTTTAAACTTCAAGCTTAAGCCTCCGTTGTTAACTGTTTATATTCATTTCCAAAAATTGCTGATAATTAATGAGAACCTGCCGTGGCTTTGAGCCTTCATGCGGCCCAACAATTCCCATTTGTTCCATTTCGTCAATGAGCCTTCCAGCTCTTGCGTAGCCAACCCTAAGCCTTCTTTGCAAGAAGGAAGTTGAGGCTTGTCCCGCTTCTACGACGCATTTTATGGCTTCTTTCATGACAGGGTCAATCTTAACTTCAGACCTATCGTCGGAGGTTTTAAGATTTTCTCTGGCAGAATTTTTCTCAATTTCTTTTGCAATATTGTTATCATAATCACTTTGCTGGGAACTTTTAACATATTTTATAACTTTCTCGATTTCTTTGTCAGTAACATAGCAGCCTTGAACCCTCGTTGGTTTCGAAGAACCCGCAGGAGAAAAAAGCATGTCCCCTCGACCGAGAAGTTTTTCAGCGCCGCTCATGTCAAGAATAGTTCTTGAATCAATTTGCGAAGAAACGGCCAGAGCAATCCTGCTTGGGATATTAGCTTTGATTATTCCCGTGATTACGTCAACCGATGGGCGCTGAGTTGCAATAACGAGGTGCATCCCTGCAGCACGAGCCATCTGAGCGAGCCTGCAGATGTAATCTTCAACTTCATTCGGAGCAGCCATCATAAGGTCTGAAAGCTCATCAATGACAATAACAATCTGCGGCATTTTTTCTAGCGTTTCAGCCTTTTCAGCAGATTTAGCAACCTCTTGCTCAACGAATTCATTGTAAGAATAAATGTCTCTTACATTATTATCCGCGAAAATTTTATATCTCTTGGTCATCTCATTAACCGCCCAACCGAGCGCACCCGCCGCTTTTCTGGCGTCAGTTACAACAGGAACCAAAAGATGCGGTATGCCGTTGTAAATTCCAAGCTCAACGACTTTAGGGTCAATCATTAAAAGCCTGACTTCACTGGGTTTTGCATTATAAAGAATACTAATTATAAAAGAGTTTATGCAAACGGACTTACCAGAACCAGTTGAACCCGCAATCAAAAGATGAGGCATTTTCGCAAGGTCTGCAACCGTTACTTCACCGGAAATATCCTTCCCCAAAACAACTGTGAGCTTGCTTTTCGAAGATTTAAAAATGCTTGATGAAATAAGCTCTCTCATCCCAACCATACTCACAACTTTGTTAGGGATTTCAACTCCAACGGCCGCTTTGCCCGGGATTGGCGCCTCGATTCTAACTCCAGCGGCGGCAAGGTTAAGCTCAATGTCATCCGCCAAAGTGGTTATTTTGCTTATCTTAACACCCGAAGCAGGCTGAAGCTCATACCTCGTTACTGCAGGGCCACGGCTAATGTCAACTATGTTAGTTTGAACGTTAAAGCTCTGCAGCGTGTCAACGAGAGTCCTGCCGTTGGTGTTGAGCTCCGCGCTTATGTCTTCCTCTTTGGGCACGGGCGGCTTGTTAAGAAGCTCAATCGACGGGAATTCATAATTATCCTCGCCCGAAGCACTAACCATGGTTTCAGATTTTTCAAGTTCTTCGTCGGGCACCAATTTTTCCTCAGCAGCTGCATTATTCCCTACGTTTTTAATGCGCGACAAAAACTTTTCAGTAACCGCAGAAATATTATCTTCAATTTCACGATCTGATTTTTTTTGCGGGGCTTGAAGCTCGGGAGTTTCTTTGAAAATAGATTTCTCTTTTTCGGGTTCTTTTTTAAACGAAGCCTCTAAATTACCTGTAATTTTTTTAGTTTGATAAACTTCTTCAAACTTTTTCTTCACAGCTAAAAACGGAACCAAAATCATTTTGAAAAAGCCAGTGAGAGTCATGCCGCTGATGAGCATAATACAAATGAAAACAGTAATAATACTGCTGACTTTCGCACCAAAAGTTCCAAAAGCCCACGTTAAAAATGCTCCCACAAACGCACCTAAAATCCCAGGGCCACCGTCGAGTTTTGAATTTTTAAAGCTTTCAATTATATAATTTAGCCAGGCTTTCGGCTGATTTTTAACTAAATCGTTCGAGAAAACATACATGCAAGAGCAAAGCATCAAAACCATTATTCCAAAGACTATTAAAGTCATTTTTTTGTTTTTAATTTCTTTTCTTACAGCGCTCACCACTGAAAGATAGCAAAGAGAAACCGGCAAAAAGACTGCCCCCATTCCAAGCAATCCTACAATGAATTTATGGATATAAAACCATATATTTTCGCCCGGAGCAAAAACAACAAAAAACATCAAAGCCGAAATTGCAAACATAATAATGGAAAATGCGCGGTTGTCAATGCTGCATTTTGGCTTTGCAGGTTTTTGCTTTTGCTTTACAGTTTTCTTTTTGCTGCCGGTTTTCGCTGCCGGCTTGTACGTCCTTTTAGGCATTATTTACCTCCTGATTTTAAAGGCGGCCTTCTAAACAGAAAGGCCGGTAAAAAGATTCACGCCGGTAATCATTTCGATTATTCCGATTAAAGCAGAGATAATTCCAACGACTAAAGTGTAAATCACGAATATATTCATTTTGTCTGTTTTCAAAAGCCACTTGAAAAGCTTGATTGCATAGAACCCAACAACTGCCGAAACAACCATTCCAAGAATCGTAGGGAAAATGCCCGATGAAGTAATAGCATCTTGCTCAATTGCTTCTTTGAGCTCAAGCACCACTGCTGCAACGATTGCCGGAATGCCAAGAATGAAAGAGTAATCAAGGGCTGTTTTTTTGTTTATTCCGCGCATAAGAGCAACTGATAAAGTAGAGCCTGAACGCGAAATTCCAGGGAAAATAGCTGCCACAAATTGCATAACACCAATCGAAATTGCATCCATGATTTCAAGCCTCGTTCTGCCATCAGCTGCGCCTTCGCCATTAGCACTAACGGCTGAAATCTTCGCGCTGGTTTCGGCTTTAATTCCTTTTCTAAGAAGAAAGCTCGTGAAAATTAAAGAAACACCAACAATTAAAATATTCTTTTCGTTTGCAAGTTCTTCTGCGATTCCTTTTATATTCATTCCTGTTCCAAAAACCGGTAAAAACAGCATGAAAAGTGGCAAAAGGCCAACTATTATCATCACTACCATGTTTTCGTTATCATCCATTTTTTTGAAATCAAATTCTTTTTTGAAAATCTTTGAAATCATTCTGAAAAATGCTTTTAAAAGCTCGATTATTTCTTTTCTGTAAACTGCTAAAACCGCAATCAAAGTTCCGAAATGAAGCATAACGTTAAAAAATAACATGTCATTACCGAACTCGCTTTTTCCAAAGCCTAAAATATGCTGCGCAATAAGCAAATGACCGCTGCTTGAAACCGGCAAAAATTCGGTTAACCCTTGAACTGTTCCTAAAATTATAGACCCTAAAAATGATAGTGAAATCAATAAAACTATAGCTGCACCGATATTTCCCATTTTACTGTACTCCCCTTTTTTATTTTCCTGATTAATTATATGATAATTTTCTGATTAATTATACTACTTTTGAAAATGAAATAACAGTGCGATTTTTCGAAATAAATAACTTATTTTTGCAAAAATAAAGCCCACGCCACCTAAAGCATGGGCCTATTTTGTTATTTTTTTATTTTGTCAGGGTCATTAGTGAAAACAATAAGTTTAGATAATAAAACTCCTACTTGCTTTGAAACTTCAATTTTTATTCCTCTTGCTCTTACCTCTTGGCCTCGGTTGCTACTTGGCGGCAAAATTACAGATTTCAAGCTGTTGCAATGGCTAAATGCACCGTTTCCAATTGCTTCCGCGCTTTTAATGCTGCTTAAGTCAATTTGTTGAAGCGACCTGCAACCATAAAAAGCATTCGCACCAATTTCTGTAACTTTTGATAAATCAATATCTTGCAATTCTACACATGCTGCAAATGCTCTTGAACCAATTTTTTGGCAGCTTTCGCCCAAAGAAACTTTCGTAAGCCTAGCGAAGCCTTGGAATGCAGCTTCATCAACTTCTTTAACTTTATTTCCAAAAGAAACTTCCTTAAGCGTTCTTTGGTAAGCCGGTAGACTTTTGAAATCGCCTTTTTCACTCAAAACAACATGAGATTTTTTGAAAAGTTCTTTCAAATATTTGCTTTTTTCTTCTTTTGATTTTTGGTTTTCTTTTATTTCCTTTGCTCTTTTCGCTTTTGCTTTCGCTTTTAAAATAGCAGGAATGGTCTGCGTGAAGGCTTTAACTACCCCTTTATCATCTATCGCAGAACGTTTTATATAGTTTTTTTCGTCGGCTTTTTTAGGTTTATAATCAAAAACTTTCGAATATTTTTCTAAATCTTCAGGGGCGAATTTGCCTTTAAATTTTGCTAATTCTTTGCTCATTTTGTTAAGAACCCTGCTTGTGCGAGAAAGCATTCTATTCTTTTTCAGTTGCTTTTTAAATGCCCTATTAAATACGTATGAAACTCGCGCATAATAAATTTCATTTTCTGCTCTCAAGTAGCTTACGAAATTATTGCACGCAATCAATAAATCATATACTTTTACTTCGTAATTGCGCTGGTCTATCTTTCACTGTGGAACTTTCTCTTGCTATAACCTTTTTTGGATTCAACATAATTGATCACTCCCCATTTGTATTTTATACATAAATAATGCATTATTTATAATATTATTTTTTAAAAAATTTATCAAGTATTTATATATTTTTTTATTTCTCGAAAAAAATATAACAAAGCAGCCTTTTTGAATAAGGCTGCAACTTTTCTTTATGCTTCAAACCTTTTAAATTTGCTTAGGATTTTTATGGCCATCTTTCACTTTCCCCAGAAACTACTTAGTTTTAGAAATTTTATAAAGGCAATCTATTGCCTCGCGAAGGGTGCCACACTTGTCAATAAGCCCCTCTTTAACGGCGTCATCACCCTCAACAACCGTGCCAATGTCAAGCGAAAGTTCCTCAGTGTTCATGCAAAGTTTGTAAAATCTTTCTTTAGAAATTTTCGAATTCTCAACAACGAAATTTGCTATTCTTTCTTGCATTCTTCTAAAATATTCAAAAGATTGTTGCGTGCCAAGCGTCATTCCATTGGTTCTCACCGGGTGGATAGTCATTGTTGCTGACTTCGCAATGAAAGATTTATCCGCGCAAACCGCCAAAGGCACCCCGATTGAATGCCCTCCTCCAATGACCATCGAGACGGTTGGCTTGCTCATTCCTGCGATGAGCTCAGCGATTGCAAGGCCGGCTTCAATGTCGCCTCCAACAGTGTTTAAAAGCAAAAGCAGCCCTTTTATTTCCGGGTCTTGCTCAATTGCAACAAGCTCCGGAATAACATGCTCATATTTCGTTGTTTTATTCTCGCTGGGCAAATAGGTGTGGCCTTCAATTTGGCCAATTATTGTAAGGCAATAAATTTTCTTGCCCTTGTCGCCCGCTATCACCGAGCCAATATTTTGAATTCTTTCGTATTGTTTTTCGCTCCCTGTTGAAGCTTTTTCGCTAGGGTCGTTTGTTCCGTTATTATTTTTCTTGCTTATCAATTCAAACCCCTCCTTAAAAAATAGTTTGCCAATTATTTGAATTAAAATTCATTAATTTAAAATATATTTTGTCAAAAAACCGAATTTATTGACTAAAAACCAATTTTGTAATAGTATAATTTCTATAAAATGTTCTTTTAAATTGAAAGGAGAAGTTTAAGTGAATATAAAAAGATTTGTGTTGGCTGCTTTAAGCAGTACGCTTGTGTGCGGCCTTTGCGCGTGCCAAAATCAAAATTCTGAAAGTAATGAAAATCAAACTCAAACAATAGACGAAAAAACCCAAATTTCTTACCACGAACCAGAATCCATCAAAAGCCGTGAAGAACTGTTAGTTGGAATAAAAAAAGGCGGCATTCAATTCTTCAAAGATAAAAACGGAAATGATGCAGGGTATGAAGCGGAGCTCGCAAAAGAAATCGCAAAAGAAATAAACGAAAACGTTAAAGTTAAATTCATCGAAAATGAGACCGAAGAAATGCTAGACTCGCTTGAAAAAGGCGAAATAGACATAGCCCTTGCTTCGCTTGACGCAAGCTCAGACGTTAAAAAACGCTTCACGCTGAGTAATTCTTACTGGCCATGGCAAGAAGAGCCTTATTCGATTTATGTTTTAAAAGCGGAAGCGGAAAAAATCACGAAATTAAATGATTTTTCACTTTCGAAAATAGCTGTTGTGAAAGGAACATATCAAGACAGTTCCGTAAAACACTACCTCCCAAATGCAGAACCAATTATTTGCGAAAACACTGCAGAATGCCTCCAAAAGCTTGAAAATGGCGAGGTTCAAGCAATAGTTTCAGACGACAAAAACTTCGAAAAATCCACCTCAAACAGTGAAACCGTGGTAAAAAGCAAAGTCACCATGCCGGAAGACCCGAGCGACCAAGGCATTTTTGCCGCAATGATGAAAGACAACGAAAAGCTCAAAAAAGTTGTTGATTCTTGCATTGAAAAGCATAAAGAAAACGGCGATATCGAAAATTGGATCGAAAACGCCTACGACGGCCTTGCAAGCTTGACTTCAAGCCAAGAATCATCACGAGGAAACGCCAAAACTGAAGAAGAAAAAACAGAATAAAAAATATTAAAAGCCACCCGTTATGGATGGCTTCTTTTTTCTCTAAAAAAGCTCTTTATACATAGTCACATTTTTGTCTTTTCCCAGCTTAGAAACATCTTCCAAAATGCCCGTTATGCTGTGGTAACCCACGAAACTCGCTACCCATTTTTTCCAATCTTCAAGGCTAAAATAACTTTTAATTTTTGAATACATCGTTTTACTGCTAGATTCAAAGCCGCTTGGAGCATTAGTTATGCAATAAACTTCTCCAAAATGCTTATACCCCATCGAGCCAAGCGGTATGCTCGCAACCACATCGCCGTGCCTGTAAATTCTAACCGCACTGTTTTCACCGTCTTGCGGGAAAATTTTATTATGTTCCATAACATAGTCATAAGCCTCGAACGACAAAACCCTGGGCGAACAAAAAGTTATTAAATTAACAGGAATTTTCTTACTTTTAGAACTACCTTCAAAAATAAATTTCTGATCTTGCTGAAAGTCAAGAGCGGCCAAAGTCGAGAGCGCCCCGCCTAAGCTGTGGCCTGTTACAACGATTTTTTTGATGTCTTTATTGTAATCATGAACTTTTTCCCTAATAAGTTTCTTCATGCCCTCTTGCAGCTGCAAGTATCTATTCAAAAAGCCTCTGTGAACACACTTCCCGCCCAAAAAATTGCATTCAAGCTTGGTGAAATCGCCGTCAATCAACGCGTCGTCTTTCGAATATGTCCCGCGGAAAGTAACGTAAAGCGTCCCTTCTTCCTCACCTTTAGTGATTATATCAACTGAACCCGCAAAGTTATCCCCGAAATATCCAAAATACGGGCTGCTTTCATCTACTTCTGACTGCTGATTACTCTTGTTTTCTTCGGTTTCGTTTGATTCTTCCGAAGTTAGCTTAGTATACTCGCCTTTTTCAGGGTCATATTCATACTTATCTGATTTTTCAAACATATAAACATGGTTGCTGTAATCGCAAGCTGTTTTTAGCTGCTTAACAAAAGGTAAATTTTTGCCAATGTCGAGTTTCTTGTAAATTTTATACATATCCATGTTAATAAAAGTAGCGCTGTCGTCCTTCCCGGCTGCTTTGATCGTGCCATTTTTAAATTCAACATCGTTATTGCAATAGCTTTTTATTTTTTTAAGAATATTTTTAATATAAACGGATTTCTTTTTCTTTTTAAGATCTTTGTAATCCCCGGTGCTCTTAATTAATTGTTCAAAAGTTTTTCCGTTTAAGTCCCCAATATTAATGTAATGTTCCGAAATCCCCTCAATAATTTCATCAAGCTTTTTTATGTCTTCGTCGCTTGCTAGTGATTTATATGTCTTTGAACTTTCAAGGGCTATCAAGTCTTCAACAGCGTCTTTCAATTCGTCCACAGTTTTAAATTTTCTTGATCCTTGGTTTAATAAATGGTTTAATAAATAAAGATGATTAACGTTTTCCAATAATTCCCGCATTTCTTTAGGGCTAACTTCCTCGCCACTTTTGAGTTTAGTTGCAATTGGTTTTAAAAAATTTTTTTTAATATCTGCAGCGATTTCCTTCAAGTTGCTTTTATCAGGGTTAGATTCAACCATTTTAATAACCGAAAAAAGTATGCTCGAAACTATTCCTGCGTCTAGGTTGTTTTTTTCAGGGTCATAGTTATTATTTAATTTTTCCATAAGCCTGTCTAGTCTAGCAAAAGTGGTGTCTGTTTTCTCAAAAAATTTGCTTTTGAGCGAAGCAAAGAATCCTTTATTGTCGCTTGAAAAAAACGAATTCAAAAATGAATCGTCAGCTGACGGTTGGTTACTTGGAGCCTTCTGGCTGCTTGATGATTCCGTGCGGTTTGACGTATATCCTGCGCTTATGCTCGGAGCGCTGCTAACCAAAGATAAAATTGAAAGGAATGTAGCGGCTGCCTTGCTGGAATTCGCTCCCAGCCCACCAACAACTGAACTTAAATCATCATCAGAAATTTCAAATAAATCAAAAAGTTCCTTCATTGCGGCGCAAAATTCATCATAGTCGCCTTCGTAGCCATTTCTAACAAAAAAATCATAAATTTGTTCTTTATTTTCCAAACTTTCAAGTTCATTTTTAAGATTTTCGTCATTTAATATTTTCTTTATCATCAAGCTTAAATCCTTCACCGCTCTCACCAATCCTTTCTTGGTTTTGCTATTATTTTAACAAAAAATATATGTTTGTCAATCATTATTTTATTCAAACATATCCAATTTTTGGTGATATTCAGTTTCTTCAATGTATAATTTTTGTTATTTTGAAAACGATAAAACTGTATTTAAACAAATAAACCAAGGAGCTTAAAAAATGAAAAATTTGGAGCATTTTATAGATGTATATATCAATGAAAAGGATAAAGCCAAGCCTGCAAAAACAAAATTTTTTTCAAAATCTTTAACCGAAAACATAGAGTTCTTCAAACGAAAATTCAGCCAAAGCGCAGACTTTTCACTTAAATATTTAAATCTCGGGCAAACGCCGTGCGCAATAATTTCAATAGCGGGAATGATAAGCAAAGACACCTTAACGCAAAGCGTTTTGCTGCCAATTATAAACTTTGACATCAAAGGAAAAACCGGCGAGGAAAAATTCAATTTCATAAAGGATAATCTAGTTGTGGCCTGCGACCAAACGCAAGTTTCGAACTTCGAAGACGCCTTTAACATGATAATGTCGGGCTTTGCGCTTTTCGCGGTGGACGGCTATGATTCGATGCTGGCATTAGGCGTGCAGGGCTTTAGCTTCCGCTCTATTTCAGAGCCAGCATCGGAACTTATGCAAAGGGGCTCAAGAGAAGGTTTCATCGAAGCTTTGATGGTGAATTTAAGCCTAATTCGAAGGAGGATTAAAAGCACGGACCTTAAATTCGAACTCATGCAGCTCGGGAAGGTGAGTAAAACTTCAATTTGCCTTTGCTACCTTGAAAGCAAAGTTTCGAAAGAAATTCTCGGGAAAGTCAAAAAAAATCTCGAAAAAATTAACCTTGAAACCATTTTGGAATCAGGTTACATAATTCCTTACCTTGAAAGCCAGGGCGATTTTTCTTTGTTCAGCAGCGTGGGCATGACCGAACGGCCGGACACCCTTTGCGGGAAAATTTCGGAAGGAAGAATAGCAATTTTAGTTGACGGGACGCCAAATGCGCTGATAGTCCCCTATTTTTTCGTGGAGTATTTCCAGCATCTTGATGATTATTCAATGCATTCATATTTTGCAACGTTCACAAGGTGGCTTAAATACATGGCGTTTTTTCTTTCAACGCTTTTGCCGGGGCTTTACGTTGGAATAAGCACGTTTAACCCCGAAATTTTGCCAGGGCCGATTCTCAGCAAAATTGCTTTAGCCGTCGGTACCACGCCATTTTCGCTGATGTTCGAAACGATAATCATACATTTGATTTACGAAATAATGCGCGAAGCAGGCCTCAGAATTCCACGGCCGCTCGGGCATGCGGTGAGCATCGTGGGCGCGCTGGTAATAGGCGAAACGGCGGTAAGTGCAGGATTAATCGGCGCTCCAACACTGATGGTCGTGGCTCTCACAGCAATATCTTCGTATGTAATTCCAAATCTTTATGAACCAATATCAATCTTAAAATTTGCATTCATAATAGTGGGCGGCTTGCTTGGAATTTGGGGGATCATGATACTTTTCACTTTGGTTTTAGTGAACCTGTGCTTCAAAAACACTTACGGCATACCTTTCACCGCTCCCTTGGCTCCTTTTAACATTTTCGCGATGAGGGACGTCATCGTTAGAAGCGGCTGGAGCTTCCTTGCTAAAAAAATAATTAAAGTTCAAGACTTTCCGGGCTCGGAAGTTAAAGACAGAAACGTAAAAAGGTAGGAAATGACTTATGGAAAAACGGCCTTGTATTTCGGTCGGGCAAATGTTCACAATGCTTTTCGTGAGCTGAATGGTAATAACAATTACTTACGGAAACCTTTTAATAGGAAAATCAGATATTTGGGATCATCTCATCTCTGCAGGAATTTCATTTTTCATCGTTTTCTTGCTTGTAATCCCGGTTTACAAACTCTTTTTAATGGATAAATTCATGAATATTTTCGATAACATGCGAGATTTAATGGGCAAAGTAGGCTATGTTTTCATTTTGATTTACGTTGCTTATTTCATAGTAGTAACGCTACACACACTAACGATATTCGACGACTTCATTTCAAATGCGGTTAACCCGCCGATTTCTTTGCCGCTTCTTTCGATATTTTTGCTGCTTTCTTCATGCTACGGCGCCTACAAAGGCATTGAAGCCCTCGCGAGGACTTGCACGTTCATAATGGTGGCAACGGTTATTTCACTTTTGTTTTTGGGTGTTTCCTTGATTTCAAGCGTCGAGGCAATAAACTTCAAACCGCTAATGTACGAAGGATTTAAATCAGTTGAAGAGGGTACGCTTTACATGATTTCGCAAAGCTCGTGTTTGGTTTCAATGGGGGTTTTGTTCCCGCTGGCAAAAGGCAACAAATTGAAAGGATTTTTGCTTTGGAACTTGGGGGTATACCTAACTTTTGCCGTGATTATAACCCTTGCAGTAGGAACGATGGGCGACTTCGTAGAAACGCAGCTCTTCCCTATTTACACAGCAGCGAGCATAGGAAAATTCGGTTCGTTCAGGCACCTTGACTCGCTTTACCTTGGAATATGGATTTCAGGAATATTCATAAAAACGTCGCTATTCATGCTTCTTTCAGCAGAAGGAATCAAAAAAATTTGGGGTGAAAAAGTTAGAAGAATTTTCATAATTTCGGTTGGAATTCTTTTTTCAGTGGCAACGTTCTTCATAGGAAGCCTTAGCGAACTTAAAAAATCTTCAATCACGATGTTCTTGCTTTCACTTCTAATTTTGTGCACCATTTTAATCCCTTTAATTTTAATAATTTTAAAGAAAAGAAAACTCTCGAAGGAGGAAAAAATCCTTGAAACATAAATTTTTAGCTTTAACTTCTTTCGTTTTCATGGTTTTGCTCCTCAGCGGGTGCACTCAAAACCAGCAGCTTCACCAAAAACTGATTATTCAAGGCGTTGGCATTGAAAAAGAAGAAAAAAACTACAAAGTGATCGTCCAAGCGCTTGACTTTCAAAACCCTTTAAACGAAAACGAACCAAACACCAAAGTGATTGAAACCGAAGGCGAAACCGTAACCGAAGCGCTCGATAATATCTCGAAGCAGACAAGCCTCACGGCGGTTTATTCGCAAAATTTGATGCTAATTTTAGGCGAAAACGCCGCAAAATTCGGCGTGAATGATTTCATTGATTTCTTCATAAGGCACTGCGAAACAAGGCCGAAAGTTAAAATTTGCATTTCAAAAACAGCTTTTGACATCTTGAAAATCAGCCCGAATGACAAATCGCTCAAATCGAAAAATATCCACGACTTAGTACCGCTCCAGTTAAACTCCGATGTGCTTCATTTTGTTTCAAGCCTTAAAAACGAAAAAACCGACCCTTTCGCCGCTTGGATTGAAATGGAAGGTAAAAAAGAAGTGCACCTGAAAGGCGCGGGAATATTCAAAGGAGATAAGCTGGAAAGCCTACTCGAAGGCAAGGAAGCCTTTGGTTTCATGGCGCTTAAAGGCACGCCGAAGTTTGGCTCACTGGTTGTCAATTCTGAGGAAACTGGCGACGTTACATGCAGGATTGAAAAAGTTATTCCGAACATAAGCGCAAAAGTAAACGAAAACGACATGCCTGAATTTGAAATAAACCTTGACACAACTGCCTCTAGCTTTTCGCTTGACAAAAATTTTTACACGCATAACCCGCAGCAAATAACAGGAATAATAGAAGAAAATTTTTCGAAAAATTTAACTGAAATTTGCGAAAATCTTTTGAAAAAAACTCTTAAATCTAAAATTGACGTTTTTGATTTTGCTAAAATACTTAAAAATTCAAACCCAAAATATTTCAAAAAAATCGAAGATGACTGGAAAGAAATTTTGCCAAATTTAAACTGCAAAGTCAGCGTAAAAACAAAATTAAAAGTCACCGGGAAAGAACCCGTGTGACCTTTAGGTTAAATAATCTTCTTCGAAGAGTTTATTATGTAATGCATTAACCGAGCGGTGCAGGTTTTCAACGTCCACAACAACGGAAATCCTGGAATTATCGCACATTGCCATTTCGATGTTAACATTATTT
Source organism: uncultured Oscillospiraceae bacterium (assembly GCA_900554775.1). Lineage (GTDB taxonomy): Bacteria > Bacillota > Clostridia > Oscillospirales > Acutalibacteraceae > UMGS1491. Next base: position 1,289 of record USIK01000011.1, on the reverse strand, counting down.
TCGTGAAGAGTCTCAAAAACTATTGAAGCAATGTTCACGTTAAGGCCATCTGAAAGGTTAACAACTGAAATTTCAGCCTTATCTTTTTCATAAAAAATCTCAGCTTTTTCTTCAGCAATTTCTTTAAGATAACTTCCCAAAAGCTTGATAACTTCGGGGAGGTTTTCTTCTTTTGCCAAAAACACCAAAAGCCCTTCGGAATTTTTGCCCGTTGGCATCAAAGCGGAATCTTTTATAAGGCCTTTTTCTTCAAGAAACGAAATAATGCTCTCTTTTTTTGCGCCGCTGCTAAGACTGCTGATGATAACTTTGGCAAGCTCTTTCTGGTCAGCAATGCCGCTGACAGTGTTAATTTCATTTTTTGGAATATTTTTAACAATCGTGCCTTTGCAGTCTTTTTTCATGCTAGAAAGCACTTCGACTTCAACGTCGTATTTCTGCGCAGTTTCAATTGATGTGTCGTTAAGCACTTGAGCGCCGAGAGCCGCAAGCTTAAACATTTCTTCATAAGAAAGCATTTCAAGCTTCCTTGCAGAAGAAACAACTCTCGGATCAGCGGTGTAAACGCCGTCAACATCGGTGTAAATTTTGCAAACGTCAGCTTTCATCGCGCCTGCAATTGCAACGGCGCTTGTGTCCGAACCGCCTCTTCCAAGCGTGGTTATATCGCCTGAGGAGTTAATTCCTTGGAATCCGGTAATAACTACGATTTTCTTCTCGGAAATTTCTTTTTTAATTCTTTCAGTGTTAATTTCAAGGATTCTTGCATCGTTAAAGACGCTGCTTGTTTCAAAGCCCGCCTGCCAACCCGTCAAAGAAATTGCAGGAACGCCCATGCTTTCAATGGTCATTGCAAGAAGCGAAGCGGAAATTTGCTCGCCTGTGGCCATCAAGGCGTCCATCTCCCTGCCCTTTGCGTAAGGGCTTATTTTTTTGGCTTTTTTGATAAGTTCGTCGGTCGTGTTGCCTTGGGCCGAAACCACAACTATAACATCATTACCTTTTTCATAAAAAGCAATAGCCTTTTTTGCCACACTCATCAAATGATAGGTGTCCGCAACGGAAGTCCCGCCGAATTTTTGTACTATAAGACTCATAAGTTTCCTCCTTCAATCTGGAGAGTATCTATATTTTAAGATTATGCCAGAAAAAGAAAATATGCTAATTTTTAATCATCGTCGTCATCTATAAGCGTGCTCACAGCCGGCGCAGCTTCGCCGCTGCTTTCGGAATCCTGAGTTTCGGCAGTCGAGGATTCACCAGAAGAATCAGAGTTCTCGCCCGAAGAT
>USIK01000010.1 GCA_900554775.1 uncultured Oscillospiraceae bacterium | reverse complement strand
TTGGTGTACTCCCATTATCCAAGAAATTGGGTGAGAAAGCAGAAGCTGTCTATGCAGAACTTTCCAAGAACTGGAACTGCGAATATGACGACAGAGGCAATATCGGTAAGCGATACAGAAGACAGGATGAAATCGGCACACCATTCTGTGTTACTAATGATTTCGATTCCGAAGAAGATGGCTGCGTAACCGTGAGAGACAGAGACACAATGAAACAAGAAAGAATCAAAATTGAATTACTAAAAGATTACATTTCAAAGAAAATTGAATTTTAAGGGTGGTGAAAAGAAAAGCTTTTAGCTTTTCAAGTTTTATGAATAAAATTTATTTAGATAATGCTGCCACAACGAGCCTTAAAAGTGAAGTTTTGGAAGAAATGATGCCTATTTTGAAAGAAAATTACGGTAACCCTTCGAGCATTTACAGCATTGGAAGAAATGCACGAAAAGAAGTTGAAAAATCAAGGCAGACTGTTGCTGAAATTTTGGGTGCTAACCCGAGTGAAATATTTTTCACTTCTGGCGGAACGGAATCTGACAACTGGGCGATAAGGGGCGTGGCTTTTGCTCAGTTTAGAAAAGGCAAAAATCACATAATAACCTCGAAAATCGAGCATCATGCAGTGCTTCACACCGTGAAAGAGCTTGAAAAAGAAGGCTTTGAAGCAACTTACCTTGATGTTGATAAAAACGGTTTTGTAAACCCCGAAGACGTTAAAGCTGCAATAACCGAAAAAACGGCGTTAGTCACCGTGATGTATGCCAACAACGAGATAGGAACCATTCAAAAAATAAGCGAAATAGGCAAAGTTTGCCATGAAAAAGGCGTTATCTTCCACACTGATGCCGTTCAGGCAGTTGGCCATTTGGAGATAAACGTTAAAGAGCAAAACATTGATTTGCTTTCGCTTTCGGGGCATAAATTTCACGGGCCGAAGGGTGTTGGCGCGCTTTATGTAAAAAAAGGCGTTAGAATCCTTAATTTAATGCAAGGCGGCGCTCAGGAATCCAACAAAAGGCCTGGAACTGAAAATGTCGCGGGGATAGTCGGCCTTGCAAAAGCTCTTGAAATTTCGATGCAAAACAGGCAGGAAAAGAACAAAGATCTCGAGAAGAAACGTGACTTTTTAATAAATGAGCTTTTGAAAATTAAGCGCTCGAGGTTAAACGGCGACAGGATTCAAAGATTGCCAGGGAACGTTAACATTTCTTTCGAAGGAATTGAGGGCGAATCGCTTTTGCTTTTGCTTGACGCCGCTGGAATATGCGCTTCTTCGGGTTCGGCTTGCACTTCTGGTTCGCTCGACCCGAGCCATGTTTTGCTTGCAATCGGGCTTGTGCACGAAGTTGCTCACGGCTCGCTCAGGCTTTCGCTTGATGAATCAACCACCATGGAAGAGCTTGAATACACAGTTTCGGAAGTTAAAAAAGTCGTGGAGCGTTTGAGGAGCATGTCTCCTTTATGGGAAAGAATTATTAAAAACGAAACGGAGGATTAAAAATTGAACTATAGTGAAAAAGTTATGGACCATTTTGCAAACCCTAGGAATGTGGGCGAAATCCCGGATGCTGACGGCATCGGTGAGGTTGGAAACCCAAAATGCGGCGACATAATGAAAATGTATTTGAAAATAAAAGACGGAATTATCGTTGATGTTAAATTCAAAACTTTTGGTTGCGGTGCGGCGATTGCAACGAGCTCCATGGCGACGGAACTCGTTAAGGGCAAAAGCATTGAAGACGCTTTGAAAGTGACCAACAAAGCGGTTATGGAAGCCCTTGATGGCCTACCGCCGGTTAAGGTTCACTGTTCGGTTTTGGCTGAGCAGGCTATAAAAGCTGCTTTGGCGGATTATTACACCAAAAAGGGTATAGACCCTGAACCAATCGTGGGTAAACTCGAAGAATGCCATGATGACCACTGTTCTTGTGAATTATAAATTGAAAATATTCCACCTGAAGAAATTCGGGTGGATTTTTATTTTTAAAAAATATATAAAATAAATAAAAATTTCACTTGACAAATCAAAATGAATGTATACAATGTATATATACCCTGAATTGTATAAAAAATTCAAAATAGGAGGATGATTTTATGGCAGAATTAAACGAAGAATATGAAAAATTAAAAGAAAGCGTGCGAGGCAACGAACAAGAAGGATTAGGATTTTTGGAACAACGAGATAAAAAATATCATGATAAATACACTAAGGAATTTGAAAAAATCGAGAAACTCTATGAAAAAGGCAAAGTAAAAGACGCAACGAAAAAAATGAAATATTTGAAAGAAGTTGTGGAAGGCAAGATAAAAAGCCTTGGTGCTGGCATAAAAGGCTTCAAAGTTCTGCAGGAAGAGGCCAACGATGACGACCCTGAAGATGAAGTAAAAGCAGCAGAAGAAAAAATAAGAACATATATTAAATCTAAAATAGGCAACTCAAGTTACTTTAAATCAAAAGTAGCGGAATATTCGCAAAATTATAAAGGCAAAGATGAATTCATGCCGCTTGAAGACATGAGAGAAATTTACGGCACGAAAGGTGCTTTAATGATGATGTGCCGCCTTGAAGACGGAAGCGTTAAAAAAGGTTTTGGCAAATTAAAGAAAATAAAATATTTTAGCGCTTACAGAAGGTTCTGCGACCAAATTCTTAAAGAATACAGGTCTTTAAAAGTTGAGGCTGCTATAGCCGCTTTGCAAAGCGAAGATATCGGTGTTAACGATGAAAATTTCGGCCAAGAAGACGCCGAAAAGCTCAATGAGCTTTTAAATGAACTCAATAAACTTGAATATAAAGAAAAAGGTTTGAAAAAATATGCAAAACCCTTTGCTGATGAGAAATTCAAACTAGCCAACCCAAAGGAAGATGGATTTGATTTAAGGAAATTCATTTTGAGCACAAGGAGCCAAATCATGCGCCTTAAAGACACTAAGGGAGAAAGAAACAAAGATCGCAAAAAGTTGATTGATAAAGTTGTGAAGGAAATTAGAGGTATTGAAAGCAGCTCGCTTAATAGCGATGCGGTTCTTGAAAGGCAAAAATATTTGAAAAAATACAATGCTTTTATTGAAAAAAGTGGCAAATTAGCGGCAGTTTATTTGAAAACTGAAGGAAAAGCTAAGATCAATAGATTTTTGAGATTAAGAAAACATAATTGGAAAACTCATTTTGAAAGAAACCTTTCTATGGACACATGCAAAGTTGCTTTGATGTGTTTGGTTGCTGTTTGCTCAAAAAACGAAACACATATAAAACAAGGGTTACAGTGGTTTGATTTAAATGAACCATTTTTAAAGAAATTTGTTGACCAAAAAGTGGCCTCCTGATTTTCAGGTGGCTACTTTTTATGTAAAAGTATATAATTTTTTCACTTGACAATAATAAATATATATTTATAATGATGTATAAGAATGCCTTTTTAAACAAAATAAATGTGGTTTGGGGGAGTGAATTTATGGCAAAACTAGAAAAAGCACAACAAGAATATGATGAACTTAGGAAAAAGGTTTGGGATGGAGTTTTAACTGAGATTTATAGTAAAGACGAAAAAACAGGGGAGAATTACACCAAAAGATTCAACAGCATTGTTGAAGGCTCCGACTATAATGACGAGAAAAGCATAGAAAATGCAAAAAAGAAAATATCTTTTTTGGAAAAACAAATGATAGCCGATTTGGCTTCAATTAACAAAAAATTAGGCTTAGGGAAAACCAAAGCGAAAACAAAAGTAGAAAGAAAATCCATAAGGAAATCTATACCCGCGCCTGCTCCTGCACCTTAGCCTGCGCCTGCCCCAGCGCCTGCAGCACCAAAAGAAAGCCCTGCGAGCGCAAGCGGCAGCGAACAAGACGTCAAAGAGATTATAAAAGATGCGGCAAAAGTAAAAAGTTATATTAAATCGAAATTCGGGTCGTTCAATGATATTAACAATTTTATTGGTGAAATGGCAACAAAATATAAAGCCAAAAATGAATATATGCCGATCAAAGATTTGAGAAGAATTTATGGGACTAAAGGCGGGCTTATGATGATTTACCGTCTTGAAAACGAAGGCCCTGGAGGCAAAAAAGCAAAAAGCACCTACAGAAAATATTGCGAAAAAATTCTTAAAGATTACAGGAGTTTAAAGGTAGAAGCCGCAGTATTGGCTCTGGAAAGTGGAACAGTTGATATTAAAAATTTTAGTGAAGAAGACGCTAAAGAACTTAAAAGATTAGTAGACGAGATAGTAAAATTGAAAAATAATGATGGCTCCGATAAATATAATGAAATTTATGATCACTTTTTTAAATATTTGGCCCATTTAACAACGTTATCTTTGGGTATAGCTGTAGCCTTTGGAGGTGCAGGAGCTCTTACTGGCGCATTATTTGCTTTATTGCCAGCTATGATGGCTTGTGTAGTTTTACCGCCTGTAGGCCTTGGTATTTTAGGTGGCGGAGCTGCAATAGGAGGTGCCGTGGGAATTTCAGCAGCTGGTATGCAATATATTAGTAATGCTGCTAACATTGTGGTGGAAAGAAATAAAATGAAAGAGGCAGAGAAAAAATTAAAAGAAGAACTTAAGAACCTTAAAGGAAATGATGGAGCTAAAAGGTTAATAAATAAAGTGCTTAAAATGGCGGAAAAAGTAAGCGAAGATAAAATTAATGCTACTTCAATAAAAGCACAACAAGATTATGTAAAGAAATATAATTCTTTCGTTGAAAAGAGCGGAAAATTAGCTTCGAGGTATCTATCTTGGGTGGGAAAAGACAAAAGAAATAGATTAAAAACTGCGCAGTCAGGTGAAGTTGTAGCCGGAAGAGATTTGGTTATCGACGCATATAAAATTATTTTCATGTGTTTAGTTGCAGTTTGCTCGAAAAATAAAAGCCAAATAAAAGCTGGAACAAAGTTTTTTTCAAAGAACAGAAAAGTTTTAGAAAAATTTGTTAAATAAAAAATGCCACCTGATTTTCAGGTGGTTTTTTGTTTGGTGCAGTAAGTTACAGTGGTGTTTTCTTCGGGTGCTCTTGACCAAAGGCAGTTGTCGCAAATGTTCACGCTGCATTTCGTGAAAGATGATTCAAAAAGTCCGCAGTTGCACATTTGAGAATTAAATGTCCTTTTGAATTTACCTTGAGTAGTTTTGTCGATTTTCGCTCCTCCGATGACAAAGTCAAGTTCGTTTTCGAGCTTCATTTTAAACCTCCATGATTTTTATGAAAAAAAGTATTTTAAGGTAATTAAAGACATTATAACTGACGCCACATCGGCCATAATAGCGCAGGGCACTGCGTATTTTGAATCCTTTATTTTAACCGCTCCGAAATAAACCGCAAGGGTGTAAAAAGTTGTTTCCGTCGAGCCGGACATTATCGAGGCAAGCCGGCCTATGAAGCTGTCAGGCCCGTGCGTTTTTAGGATGTTATCCAAAATTGCTATCGAGCCACTGCCTGAAACAGGCCTTAAAAGCGCCATCGGAACAACCTCTGCAGGGAGGCCTAGAAATTTGAAAATGGGCGAAACGGCGTGAGTGAATATATCAAATGCGCCCGAGCTTTTAAGCATGCTAACAGCTACTATTAAGCCAACGAGCGAGGGGATAAGCCCCATGCATGATTTTGCCCCTTCGCCAGCCCCTGAAAGAAAGGCGTCAAAAACATTTATTTTCTTTAAAAAACCTAATGTTATTATTGTCAATATCATCAGCGGTATTACATAAAATCCCAAATTGCTCATTTAATTTTCTCCGTTTTTTCAAAAAGTTTTGTTAAAATTACCCCAATGACTAAAGCCACAAGCGAAGAAACCCACAAACAAGGCAGGATATCCAGTGTGTTTTGTGAACCGTATTTTTGCCGTATGGTGCAAAGAAGCGTTGGAAAGAGCTGCAGCGAAGCTGTGTTTATCACCACGAACATAATCATGCTTTTCGTTGCGGTGGATTTGTTTTTGTTTAGTTTTTGCATTTCGTTCATTGCGGTTATCCCGAAGGGCGTCGCGGCGTTGCCAAGCCCGAGCATATTAGCGGTTATATTCATGCACACGGCTCTACCGGCAGGGCTGTCAGGCGGGAAGTCAGGGAATAAAAACCTTATTATAGGCGAAAAAACCCGGGCAAGAATTGAAGTTAAACCTGATTTTTCGGCTATTTTCATAAGCCCCGTCCAAAGTACCATCATTCCAAGAATTGAAATCACAAGCCCCACAGCGTCCGAAGCTCCCGCCATAACTGAGTTTGAAAGCTCTGCGGTTCTTCCTGTTAAAAGTGCGCAAATTACGCTTGAAATTAAAAAGAAACCCCAAATATAATTCATCATATTTTTTTGCACCTTCCACTGTGTTTTTTCAAATTTAATACCTTCTAAAATAGATAGTAGTGCGGGTTTGAGAATATTACTAATGATGTTAAAAGTCTACTATTTTTTACTAAAAAACCTAGATTATTATGGTGAAAAACATATCTCGACAAAAGCCAAAAAAAATAGTAGAATTCTAAATAGGGCTGGGTGCCCGGAGAAATTATGGGATTTCTTAAATTTTAATTTAAAAGGGTAGTGTATTGAAAGATGGGTATGAAATCAATTGGAATTGTCAGAAGAGTAGATGAGCTTGGAAGGGTGGTTCTTCCTATGGAGCTCAGAAAAATTCTTGATATAGAGCCCAGGGATTCTCTTGAAATTTTCACTGATGGAGATAGGATAATTCTTAGGAAATATGAACCTCAGTGCATTTTTTGCTCCAACTCTGAGGCTATGAGGACATTTAAAGGCAAAAATGTTTGCGAAAACTGCATGAATGAGGTTATTAAGCAAGCTAAATAAAGCTTTGTTTAAGTAACACTTGAAAAATTATTAAAACCACTGTATAATTAAAAAATACAGTTTCAAAATTAACAACAAATAGAAAGGATGTCTGAATTTGGATTACTTAAATAAAAAAACTGTAAGAGACATTGACGTTAAAGGTAAAAGAGTATTTTTGCGTTGCGACTTTAATGTTCCCTTCGATGAAAAAGGAAACATCACCGACACTAAACGCATAGATGAATCTTTAAAAACGATAAAGTATCTTATTGATAATGACGCTAAGTTAATTCTTTGCTCTCATTTAGGAAGACCGAAAAACGGCTTTGAAGATAAATTATCTTTGAAACCTGTTGCAAAGTACTTGAAAGAAGTTTTGGGCAGAGATGTCAAACTTGCTAAAGATGTTGCTGGAGAAGACACAAAGAGAATAGTAAACAGCTTGAAGCCAGGCGAAATTTGCATGCTTGAGAACATCCGTTTTGAAGATGGCGAAAGAAGCAACAGCCCTGAGTTTGCTAAAAAGCTCGCAAGTTTGGCTGACGTTTGCATTAACGATGCTTTCGGTGCTTCGCACAGAGCTCACGCTTCAACTGCAGGAGTTGCAAAACTTTTGCCAGCAGGATATGGCTTCTTGATTGAAAAAGAAATTTCAACTATGTCAAGAATTCTTAACAATCCTAAAAGACCTTTTGTTTCAATTTTAGGTGGAGCAAAAATTTCAGATAAAATTGGCGTAATTAACAGCTTGCTTGATAAAGTTGATGTTCTTATAATCGGTGGAGGAATGTCTTATACATTCGCTAACGCTCTTGGATATTCAGTTGGAACTTCACTTTGCGAAACCGAAAAACTCGGCCTTGCAAAAGACATGATGGCAAAAGCTAAAGAAAAAGGAGTTAAACTTCTTTTACCTATTGATGTTAAAGTTGCAAAAGAATATGATCCTAACGCTGAATACAAAGTAGTTTCTTTTGATAAAATCCCTGACGGCTGGATGGGACTTGATATCGGACCGAAAACTGCAAAATTATTCTCGGAAGCAATTGCAGGCGCTGGAACAGTTGTTTGGAACGGACCTATGGGTGTTTCTGAATGGGAAAATTTCGCAAGCGGAACATTCGCAGTTGCTAAAGCTATTGCTGAAAGCGGCGCAATTTCAATCATTGGTGGCGGAGATTCTGCAGCAGCTATTTATAAGCTTGGCTTTGCAAGCAAAATGACACACATTTCAACCGGCGGCGGCGCATCTCTTACATTCCTTGAAGGAAAACCACTCCCGGCTTTAGAAGTAATCGAAGACAGATAAATAAATTTTCACCTGTTTATTTAGACAGGTGAATTTTTACTTGACAAATAAAAATTTGGTAGTGTAATATAAAATTATGTAAAACTTGCATATAATTATGAAGGGAATGATGTTGAATGTACACTACCAAAGATTCATATAAAAAATTTAGTAAGAAATCAGAAGAATTTGCGAATGCTTTAGAAAAAGTTTTAAAAAAGTTTAAAGAAACCAAACTAGGTGAATATGATAATATAAATCTTGATTATTACAAAACCTTTGTTAAAAAGAAAAGCAATTTTACCGATAAGTTTTCAGTGATGGATGAGTGTATTTCTAAGCTTAAAATAGCGGTTAAGGAGCTTGACAATGTGTGCACTAAGTTTACGAAAACCTTTTCTGAAGGTGGGCTTTTGAGTATATCGAACATTTATTTGAAGAAAATTTCAAGTGGTGCAAAGCAGTTTTATCGCGATTTAGTAAGGCTAGAGTCTGCTGAAAACAAAAAAATCTGCCAAGAAAATATGAAAAAATTTAGCAAAAGCAATAACTCTCTTAGGAAATTTATTTTCGGTGCTGCAGAATGTAAAGTCAATGGTGTTAGAAATTCTGCGAAAATTCAGGATGAAAAAGTTAAAAATCTTATGAGTGAAATAGCGGATTACCTTGGCAAATTTCCTGCCGTTTACGCTAATTATACTAGCGAATGCTTCACAGACTAAACTAAAAACCCTCCAAAAAAGGAGGGCTTTTTCAAATTTATTTTTGATTTTCCATTTCGTTTTGGTATTCAAGCGCTTTGGACATCCATGATTTTTTCTTTTCTTTTTCAGGTTTAACTTTTTTGCCTTTATATTTTTTTGCGAAGTTCCAGGCGGTGTTTAGCTCGTCGCTGAGGTTATTTCTAAGGCATTCTTCATTTTCAATGTTGTTAAGTATAGCCATCGTGATGATGCTTCTAACATCAATCCCGGCGCTTGAATAAAGATCGCTTAGAAGCTTGCCGAGTTTTTTAACTTCCGGCGATCCGCTTTTTTTGGTGGTAAGGAGTTCGTTTATTTTCGGCAGGATAATTTCCTTTGTGAATTTAACGGCCCTAAATTCGCTGTAATTTTCTTTTTCTTCTTTGATGTCATCTTTTATTTCCGGGAAGATATTAACCATCCTGTTGGCGAAGAAAAGACCCGTCATGCCGTTTTCGCCTTTTGAACTTTTTCTTTTGGTTTGTTTGAATTCCTTTTTTGGTTTTTGAGAAATAATTCCGCTGAAATCTGAGGTTATTAATTTCAAATCTTTTTGAGAAATGTTTTCTTCGTCAAACATCCATGTGGAAAGAATTTTTCTTGAATCTTCTGAAACAGCTTCCAAAATAATCACTTTTTTGTTTCTGTCAGCTTTTATTTCGCAGGTTTTTTGAGGAGTTTTCACTTCAAAGGTGTCTTCACTTAATTTTTTAATTTCCGCTTCTTTAATTTCCTCAGCTAATTTATTTGCAATGGTTTCAAAACAACTTTTTTCCAAAGTTTTTTCAGCTCCTTGTAAATTTTTAAGATTAAAATTTCTTATATGAGTAATTCTAATACATATTTAAAAAAATGTCACTTAATTAGCCAACATTTTCTTTTGTGAATTTTACTTAAAATGCAAATAATAAATCAAGGACTATTTTTATACATTTTTCCCCAGTTTTTTACATTTTAAATTATGTTAAAGAGGTGACTTGATTTGAAAAAGTGGGCTAAATATTTAATTTGTTTGGTTATTATTTTTATTCCTGTTTTTTATGTCGGATTATCTTATATTTCGGGGAAATTCCCTGATGTTTATCATATCAGCTCGGGCGAAAGCAGAAGCTTTTCGGTTTACCCTTTTTCGGTTGTGCCAGATGGCTGCTCAGAGGAATGCATCAGCACGGGAATGAGCGGCTTTGAGGCGAGCGATGACTATATGGCGACGCTTAAGTTCATGAATATCTTCCCTGTGAAAAGCGTGAAGGTGCATGTTTGCGAAGGGGCGAAGGTTACGCCTTGCGGGGTGCCTTTTGGCGTGAAGCTTTACACAAAAGGTGCGGTAGTCATCGGGACTTCAAGCGTTCGTTCTGACGAAGGAATGGTTGAGCCTTGGTCCGCTGCGGGAATTCGCAAGGGCGACGTTATAATAGCGGCGGATAATAAAGAAGTTTTGAATAACGATGACCTTGAACAAATTATTCAAAATTCTTCGGGCAGCGAAATTGAGTTTAGAGTTATGCGCGAAAACAAAGAATTTATAACGCATTTGAAGCCTTTGAAATCAACCGAAGACGATAAATACCGCATTGGAATCTGGGTGAGGGACAGCTCAGCAGGCATAGGAACGCTTACTTTTTGCAGCAGTAAGAACCATATTTTCGCGGGGCTTGGCCATGGAATATGCGATGTTGATACCTCCGAGCTTTTGCCGCTTTCAAGGGGCGAAATCGTTGGCGCTCAGATAACCAGCATTGTCCCCGGGTGCCAAGGTGTGCCCGGTCAGCTCAAAGGTTGCTTCACGGACCCTAAACCAATCGGAGAAATTTGCGTTAATAACGAAACAGGGCTTTACGGCAATTTAAGCAGCGATTTTAATTTTGGTAGCGAGGTAAACGTGGTGATGAAACAGCGGGTTAAAAAGGGCCCGGCGCAGATTTTAACTACTGTTGAAGGCGGCAAACCTGTGCTTTATGATATAAATATTGACTCGATTAATTATGATGTTACAATTCCTACCAAAAATATGAAGATATCTGTGACAGACCCTCGTCTTTTAGAAAAAACCGGCGGAATAGTGCAGGGGATGAGCGGTAGCCCTATTTTGCAAAATGGCGGTTTGATCGGTGCGGTGACGCATGTTTTTGTTAATAATCCTGCTCGAGGTTATGCTATTTTCGCTGAAACAATGCTGACAAATTCCAACCTTTTTCTTGAATCAAGATATAAAAACGCCTCATAAAAATTCAAATATTTTGACATTTCATCTGAATAATGTTTATTTACTGGAAAACTATTGACAAATGTGGTAATTTATGTAAATATAAATATCATAAAATAATATTTCAGGAGGAAAAATTATGCAAAATACGTTAAAAATACTAACGTCAGAGGATTGCATCGAATTCGATCGTGAAGCACTGGATATGTTTAAACATTATTCAATGGATTTGTCATTTTTGCCCAAAGATGGTTTTAAAATCATAGAAATCATCGAAAACACTTCTCCGGATATTGTACTTATGGATTTATTTATGCCAAGGATTGATGCCATAGGAATAATTAACGCCGTGAGGAAAAACCATCTCGTCGAAATGCACACTTATAAAGTTATTACAAGTTTTGGCAGACCTTCTCTCGAAAGGGAAGTTATGTCCGCTGGTGCTTCTTATTTTCTGGTTAAGCCTGTTAATTATTCAGACATAATTGAAAAAATACTCAAAATTTCTTATAAAACCAGGCCGGCTTCAGAATTGCCCAAAAATATAGTCACTTCAATTCACACCGAAGCTGCCGAAAATTTAGATATTAAAATAACTGAGGTTTTGCATCAAATAGGAGTCCCTGCGCACATAAAGGGTTACCATTACCTTAGGAATTCCATTAAAATGTCTGTTGAAGACCCGGGAATAATTAATTCGGTTACTAAAAAGCTTTATCCTGCAGTTGCTGAAAATTTTGAAACCACGTCTTCTCGAGTTGAGCGCGCAATTCGCCATGCTATTGAAGTTGCTTGGGATCGCGGCGACGTTGATATTCTTAATTCGTATTTTGGTTACACGATACATAACTCTCGCGGCAAGCCAACCAATTCCGAATTTATTGCAATGATAAGCGATAGATTGCGGCTTCAAATGCTTTCAGCCGGTTGAAATTTATGAAACAGCCATCTCTTTTTTAAAGGGATTGGTTGTTTTTATTGTTGATTTAACGCTTGATTTATATTATAATAACATTATAATAAATGAAAATCAATAAATTACCGGAAGGATGTTGTTTAATGAGTAACAAAATTAGTAAAAAAATTGCAGTAAGTTTGATTTCAGTTTTAGTTTTTGGTTCTCAGCTCCCGAGCGGTAGTGCTTGCCCGCATGATGCATCTTTATCAGCAGCGGCTAGAGCTAAGGCGAATGAAAACAATATTGAATTAAAAGGCATTTTTGATGTTCCTGGTTTGAAAGAAGCTTTAGAAAGAATAACGACTAGGCCCATGCGTGCTTGCGAGTGCGTTAAGCTCCATGGTAGGATGAAGTTTCTTTTTGATAATATTAAGCTTGAATCTGCTGACGGCCGTGTTGTAGTTAAAGTAAAAGACGAATCTTTTGAGCTTGCATATGATAAACTTATTGATGAAAAAACGGGCCAAATTAAAGAAATACAAGTTCCTGATTGCATAAGAGGAATAGGTGCCGGTGTTTTTAGAGATATTCTTAAAAAGGCAAATGCACAAGGCAAAAAGATCAAGAAAATTGTTTTACCAGAACGTCTTGCATGGGCTGACGAGTGTGCGCTTTCAGATGTTTCAGTTGGCTCTGTTGTGTTTAAATCAAACGATTCTCATATGTTAAGCACAAGTATATTAAAAGGCGCTTTGAACGTAGGTGCGGTTTTTGTTCCTGCAAGATACGAAGAAGAAATTAAAGCAGATCTTAAGAATAAAGACATCAGAGTTTATACAGATTTTGAATTAAAAAATGCTTTTGACATCGAAGGCCTTAAAGACGATATTATGGATGCTCTTGCGAATAGAGAAGATATAAAATTTGAAAATGATAGGACTAGTTCGTCACCGATTCTTTGTGTCGGAGATAAAAAATACCACCCTGATTACAGTAAACTTAAAGATAAAAAAACTGGAAAAATTGAAAATTTAGAACTTCCTTACGGAATTAAGCATCTTGGTAGCTCTACTTTAATTCTTGATATGTGTAAAGGGTTCCATGACTTAGAAAAACCCTTAAAAATAAAAAGAGTTGTTATTCCTAACACTGTTTTAGATATAGATAAATATGTATTTCGCCATATTAATGTGAACCATCTTGTATTATCGAAAAATCTTATTTATTTTGATTGTGAAGCTTTCGGCTGGACTATAAAAGAAATTGGTTTTGGAAATACTTTTATGGGTACTATGTGCAATATAAAAGAAATTACAGCTCCAGCAAAATTTGAGCCTAAACTTAAAGGTATTTTTAAAAACCAAAAAACAGAATTTAACTTAATCTAATAAAAAATTTAAAAAGCTGCTGTGATGGCGGCTTTTTTGCTGTCATAAATTGTGAAAATAGAAATAATATTATTTTATAAATGAATTTTGGAGGAAATATGAGAAGCGATTATAAATCAGGCTTGTCTTTAAGGCCTATAATCTTTGGTGTTTTAGCGGGGATTAGCTGCTGCTTTTTGCTTATTTCTTTGGTTTGCTTTTTATTTTTAAGCAGCAAAAGCCTGCCGGAAGAATTTTTTGAATATTTGAGTCTTGTGGTTTTAGCGGTTAGCTCGTTTACAGCGGGCTTTGCAGCTGGGTTTACCGCAAAGAGCAAGGGTCTTGTTTATGGTTTTTTCTGCGGGATTTTTCTTTTTATTTTGTTTGTTGTTGGCTCCTTGGCAGTTTCAAGCGAGGGCGTTAGTTACCTTTCAGCTTTAAAAGGCGGTTTGACGGTTGTTTTCAGCCTGGGCGGAGGAGTCCTTGGGGTTAATAAATCTTAAAAAAATTACCACCTGCTTTTGACAGGTGGTTTTCCTTTTATTTAACGTATTGTATTGGATTTACTTTTTTGCCGTTTATTCTTATTTCAAAATGAAGGTGAGGGCCTGTTGACTGGCCAGTTGAGCCTACGCATGCGATTTTTTCGCCTTGGTTTACTCTTTTGCCAGCGCTTGTGCAAAGGCTTTTGCAGTGGCCGTAAAGTGTTTCAGTTCCGTCATCGTGCAGAATTATTATGTGGTTGCCGTAACCTGTGTTTCCTGTTTTTGCAACTTTAACGGTTCCTGCTTTTGATGCAACTATGTCGGTTCCTTCAACTCCTGCTGACGAAATGTCGATTCCATAGTGGTAAGTTCCCCAGCGTGGGCCAAAACCACTGGTTATGTTTTTGGTGAAAGGCACCGGCCAGATGTATTCTTCTTGTTTCGTGCCGATGGTTTGCTCTTCAGCGGTTGGCTCTAGCTTAATTTCTCTTGCGCTTTCTTTTTTATCAGTTTCCTTACCGTTTAAATAAGTCACGCAGTAAACTACTTCTTCTTTGCCGTTTGAGCCTTCTTTATCAACGATTACCTTGCCTTTTTCGATTTCGGAATCCTCTTTAGTTATTTTTTCAAAAGGAATTTCGTTTTCAACGGTTTCTTTCGCAACAACTTTAACGTGAAGCAAATCCTCAAAAGTGATTATGTTTAAAGTGTCGCCAGGGTAAATTGAATCAGAAGCTGTTTTCCCGTTATCTTTTAGCAGTTTTTCAGTGCTAATACCGAATTTTTCGGCAATACTTACTACAGTGTCATTTTCAGTAACGGTGTAAGGTTTCGAAACCTCTGCTTTTGAAGTCAAAGCTTCTTTTATTTTTTCAAAGCCTTCGATTTTCGAATTGGGGAAGAGCCCCTGCCTGATTTCAATGTTTTCTTCGAAAGTGGCTGTTGCGTCTTCTAAATTTGCTTTGTTTTCGTTTAGAATTTCGTCCAAAGCTTTTTGAATGTCTTCTTTTGAAGTTCCTACTACCAGTAACTTATCTTCTACGTATGCGCCGTATGCCGGAGCTAAAATTTCGCTTGATTTTTCGATTATTTTATCTTTGATTTCTTCAGGTTTTTCAATGCATTTGTTTTTTTCAACTTCCGCTATTTTGATGCGCGGGGTTGCGTTTGAAATCCTGTGCTTTTCGGCTACTGGTGTTTGGCTTCTTATCATTTCTTTCGCTTTTTCATAAACCTCTTCGCGCTGAACAGTTGCGATTTGTTGGCCGTTATATTCAAGGGCTAGTCCAAAAGTTTTGCT
>USIK01000009.1 GCA_900554775.1 uncultured Oscillospiraceae bacterium | reverse complement strand
CGAGGCACCCTTTGAAACCCCCAGAACATCATAATAATCTCTTTTATTGTCTGACAAACTCATTTCACCCTCTTAATTTAATTCTTCGGCCCCTCTATCACACCAGGGCAATAAAGGGGCTCAAACCTTAATTATTTTTTCTCCGGGTCAACATCTTTATAATCTGCATTATAAACATTTTCTTGGTTTGCCTGGCCTTGAGCGTTTGCTCCCTCAGCTGGGTTTCCTTGAGGTGCAGCTTGCTGATAAAGCTTCGTGGAAACTTCATACATATTCTTTTGAAGTTCTTCCATTTCTTTTTTGATTTCTTCGATGCTTCCTGATTTGATTTTTTCTCTCACGGAAGCAACTTTTGCATTTAAGGAATCTTTATCTGCTTGTTCAACCTTGCCTTCGCTGTCTTTGAGGAGCTTTTCAGTAGCATAGCACATATTTTCAGCTTCGTTGCGAGTGTCAACTTCTTCACGGCGTTTTTTGTCTTCTTCGGCATATCTTTCGGCGTCTTTAACTGCGTTTTCGATGTCTTCTTTAGACATATTTCCGCCTGAAGTGATTGTGATGTGTTGTTCTTTTCCTGTTCCTCTGTCTTTTGCAGAAACATTAACGATTCCGTTTGCGTCGATATCAAATGTAACTTCGATCTGAGGTACTCCTCTTGGAGCAGGAGCAATTCCGTCGAGCCTGAAGATTCCGAGTTGTTTATTGTCTTTTGCGAATTCACGTTCACCTTGCAAAACGTTGATTTCTACTTGAGTTTGACCGTCTGCAGCGGTTGAGAAAACTTGGCTCTTCTTTGTTGGAATTGTTGTGTTTCTTTCGATGATTTTTGTCATTACGCCGCCCATGGTTTCAATTCCGAGTGAAAGCGGGGTAACATCGAGGAGCAATAAACCTTTAACGTCTCCACCTAAAACGCCACCTTGGAGTGCAGCACCGATAGCAACGCATTCATCAGGGTTAATTCCTTTGAAAGGTTCTTTGCCGATTAATTTCTTAACAGCTTCTTGAACAGCTGGAATTCTTGAAGAACCGCCAACCATCAAAACTTTGTCGATTTGAGAAATTTCGAGGCCTGAATCTTTAAGAGCTTGGCGAACAGGAACCATAGTATTTTCAACAAGGTCAGAAGTGAGTTCGTTGAATTTAGCTCTTGTCAAAGTAATATCGAGGTGTTTCGGGCCTGTTGCATCAGCTGTGATGAACGGTAAGTTAATGTTAGCAGAAGTCATGCCTGAAAGTTCGATTTTTGCCTTTTCAGCGGCTTCTTTGAGCCTTTGCATAGCCATTTTGTCAGATTTAAGGTCAACGCCTGTTTCAGCTTTGAAAGAAGAAACTAAGAAATCTACGATTCTTTGGTCGAAGTCGTCTCCGCCTAAGTGGTTGTTTCCTGCAGTTGCCAAAACTTCTTGAACGCCTTCGCCCATTTCGATTATAGAAACGTCGAATGTACCGCCACCGAGGTCATAAACGAGAACTTTTTGGTCATTTTCTTTGTCAATACCATAAGAAAGTGCAGCAGCTGTTGGCTCGTTGATTATACGTTTAACATCAAGGCCTGCGATTTTACCTGCATCTTTTGTTGCTTGACGCTGAGCGTCTGTGAAGTATGCCGGAACTGTGATAACAGCTTCTGTCACAGGGCTTCCGAGGTAGCTTTCTGCGTCTGTTTTGAGTTTTTGAAGAATCATTGCAGAAATTTCTTGCGGGGTGTAAGATTTGCCGTCGATAGTTACTTTATAGTCAGTTCCCATTTTTCTTTTGATTGAGCTGATTGTTCTGTCAGGGTTTGTTATTGCCTGGCGTTTTGCAACCTGGCCAACCATTCTTTCGCCTGTTTTTGAAAAAGCCACAACTGAAGGGGTTGTTCTTGCGCCTTCAGCATTCGGGATTACTACAGGTTCGCCACCTTCAATAACTGATACGCACGAGTTTGTTGTTCCTAAGTCAATACCTATTATTTTTGCCATAATATATTCCTCCTAAAATTTAATTTCTTAATTTATAACCTGCACCATTGCATGGCGTATTATTCTGTTTTTGGATTTATAACCTTTTTGAAAAACTTTTGCTATTTCGTTTTCTTTTTCAGAGTCGTCTTCAATGTGCGAAACTGCACTGTGAATGCTTGGGTCGAATTTGTCTCCCACTTCTCCAAAAGCTTTAACATCCAAAACTTCGAGTGCTTTCGTAAACTGAGATTTAATAAGCTCTATGCCCTTTCTGCTCTCTTCCGGCTGACCTTGCAAAGAATTAAGGGCAGCTTCCAAACTATCAGCCACAGGAAGTATCCCAAGCACGGCAAACGAAATTGCGTCGGAATAAATTGCTTCTTTTTCTTTCTCGCTTCGCTTACGGTAATTTTCGTATTCCGCAGCAATTCTAAGCATTTTATCTTTGCAATCCTTAAGCTCGGCTTTCAACTTTTCTTCAGAAGAAACCACTTCCTCTTTCTCGCTCTTTTCAAGCTCCTCGGATGCTTTTTCTTTTTTCTCTTTTTCTGACACTCACTCGCATCTCCTTTCTTAAAATAAGCTAATAGCCTTTTAGAATTCTTTCAAGGAAAACTCCCACCAAAAGCGAAATGTATCGCAATTTAGCATTAACGTTGCTGTAATCCATTCTCGTTGGGCCGATTATTCCCAAAAATCCAAATCTTTCTGCAACGCTGTACCTCGAAAAGCAAATGCTCGAATTTTTAAGTTGTTGATATTCGTTTTCTTCCCCAACTATGAAGTTAACACCGTATTTTTCTTTCGAAAAAAGGTTCAAAACTTTTTCTTTTTCATCAAGGAAATTGAAAATATCTATAACCGTTTCGAGGTTTATGCCCGGAATTGAAAGAAGATTCTTTTGCCCGCAAATTTTAACTTTCACTTCGTAAGCTTCCTTAACCGCTTCCAAAAACACTTTCATTATAGGAAACAGCATCATCGGCGTGCTTATTGCGCTCGGAGCTAAAATGTCAACCGTTTCGGGCGTTATCTCGCTTAAAAATTTTCCTTTAAATTCTTCTTCGAGCATTTTTTCAAACATTTTCAAAATTTCTTCGTTTAAATCATATTCAAGACGAAAGAGTTTATTTTTTACCATTCCGCTTGAAGTTACCAACACGAGCATCCCGCCGCGCCTGCTTATCTGAACGAATTTAATACTAAGTATTTTCGAGTTTTGGTTAAGCGGCGTTGTCATCACTGCGGTGAAACCCGTTATTTCCGCAAGGATATCCGCAGCGGCTTCAAGCAAATCCTCGGGGTCCATTGAAGCTGAGCTAAGCGCACCATTTATAATGCTTTTTTCGTCACTTTCAAGTGGCTTTTCAGGCATCAATCTGTTAATATATAATCTATAACCTCTGTTGGAAGGAACTCTCCCTGACGAAACATGCGGCTGGATTAAATATCCATAGCTCACAAGTTCAGCCATTTCGTTTCGAATAGTTGCCGAAGAAAAAGATAGGTCAGAGCTTTCGCATATGGTTTTAGACCCTACGGGCTCGCCTGTTGATATATAATTCTCAACTATTTGAGCTAAAATTTTATATTTTCTATCGCTGGAATCCAAAACCATTCACCTCTGATTCTCGGTTTTAGCACTCTACTCTCTCGAGTGCTAATTTAACTTTACCACTATATTTTCAATATGTCAATACCTAAATTAAAAAAATTTTTGAAAGGAACAAAAAACTTTATGATTATAATGTCAATTGACCTCGGAGAAGTAAGAACAGGCCTCGCAGCATGCGACAAAAGCGAAACTTTGGCCTATCCCCTCGGCACCATAACTGAAAAGAACAAAAATAACCTGGCCGCGAAAATTTTAGAAAAAGCAAACGAAATAAAAGCCGAGATGATAGTAATAGGATTGCCCAAAAACATGGACGGAAGCCTTGGCAAAAGCGCTGAAAATTCAGCAGAGTTCAAAAAACTTCTTGAATCTCAAACTGATTTGCCAATAGTTTCCTGGGATGAACGAAGAACTACGATCGCTGCGGCGAATTACCTCAACGAAACCAACACCCGCGGCAAAAAAAGAAAAAGCGTAATCGACACGCTCAGCGCATCGATTATACTTGAAAACTTTTTAAATTACCGAAAAAATAATTTTAGTGCAACCTGATTTTTCAGATTGCACCTTTTTTTAAATATTTTTAATTCTCATAAAAATCTTTTTGATGTTAACCAAGTTCTGGATTGAAATGTTCGAAGAAACCGAATTTTTGCCGTGCGAACCGCATCCAAGCGTCAAAGAAGGAATATTCGAGTTGTAAATTCCGCCAATTGCCCCCTGAGACGAAGGCGTGTTAACAATAATTCTTCCGGCAATCATTCTCAGCCCGAAATTCTTGATCACTTCGCTGTTTTCGCTGTGAATCGCAGCGGTGTGGCCTCTTCCGCCAAAATCAAGGATGCTTTCGCATATTTTAAAAGCTTCATTTGAATCATTTGAGATGAAATAACCCAAAATTGGAGAAAGCTTTTCAGCCGAAAGCGGAACATCAGGGCCGGCCTCATCCAGTTTAGCAACCAATATTTTGGTGTTTTCAGGAACGGTAATATCTGCCATTTTGGCAATGTTGCAAGCGCTTTGGCCAACGATTTTAACATTGAGTTTGCCGTTTGCTTCGTTGAATATAAACCCTGAAAGTTTTTTGGCTTCTGAGTCGCTTAAAAAGTAAAAACCAAGCTTTTTAGCTGCCGCTTCAAACTCTTCCGAGATTTCTTTGTCAACAATCACAGATTGCTCCGAAGCGCAAATCATTCCGTTATCAAAAGTTTTTGAAAGCAAAATATCTCCGCACGCTCTTTGAACATTCGCGGTTTTTTCGATATAACAAGGAACATTCCCCGGGCCAACGCCAAGGGCGGGCTTGCCGGTTGAATAAGCCGACTTAACCATTGCAGAGCCGCCAGTTGCCAAAACCACGGCAACGCCCGGGTGATTCATAAGGCTTGAAGTCGCTTCAATTGAAGGCTCTTCAATCCATTGGATTAAATCTTCAGGCGCGCCGGCCGAAACCGCCGCATCCCTCAGAATTTTAGCTGTTTCAATGCAGCAATTCCTAGCGCCAGGATGGAACCCAAAAATTATAGGGTTCCTAGTTTTAGCACAAATTAAAGCTTTAAAAATGACCGTTGAAGTCGGATTCGTGACAGGCGTAACGCCGGCAATAACCCCCAAAGGATCAGCAATTTCAGTGACGCCTTTGCTTTTATTTTCATTTATGATTCCAACGGTTTTTTCATTTTTAATGGAATCAAAAACATTCTTTGAAGCAAAAATATTTTTCGAAATCTTATCTTTGAAATTTCCTTTTTTTGTTTCTTCAAAAGCCATTAAAGCCAGCGTTTCGCTGTTTTCAAGAGCAGCCTGAGCCATCTTTCCGACTATTTCATCAACCTTTTTTTGATCCATATTCATATATTTTTCAAGTGCTAAATTAGCTTTTTGAACCATAACATCAATTATACCTTTTGAATTCATTCAAATATCCTCCGTGTTTTCAAAAAATTCCAAATCACTTTAAAAATTTATGCTCCTCAAAAATTAATATGCTCAGTCTTTTTTTACAACAACATTCAAAAGCTTATCTTGAACGTAAATGACTTTTATTATCTCTTTTTCGCCCAAATTTTTAGAAAAGCTCTCATTTTCTTTAGCAATTTCAAGAATTTCATCCTTATCAAGGCCTCTAGGAACCGAAACTTTAGCCTTGATTTTTCCGTTTATTTGAAGAACCATTTCAACTTCATTATCAATGCACTTTGATTCATCAAAAACAGGCCAACTTTGCAAAGAAGCAAAGCCCTCGCCAAGCTTGCAGATGCTAAAAATTTCTTCTGCAATGTGAGGCGCAAAAGGAGAAGCCAAAAGCGTGAAAATTCTAAGTTGCTCACGAGTAATAGACCCCGCAGCATAAATTTCGTTGATAAGTGCCATTAATGCTGCTATCGCCGTGTTAAATTTCAAGTTTTCAATATCTTCCGTAACTTTTTTTATGGTCTTATGGAAGCTACTTTCGAGCTTTTTGTTGCTTTCATTCGGCTGCGAAATAATATCTTGAAGGCCCCAAACTCTGTCGATAAACCTCTTGCTTCCCCTTATCCCTTTGGTGCTCCAAGGCGCAGGCTGCTCGTAATCGCCGATGAACATTTCATAAATGCGCATTGTATCAGCGCCGTAAGTTTCAACTATTTCATCAGGGTTAACAACATTCCCTTTAGATTTGCTCATTTTTTCGCCGTTTTCACCCAAGATAAGCCCGTGGCTAGTGCGTTTCTTGTAAGGTTCAGGCGATGGAGCAATTCCGATATCATATAAAAATTTGTACCAAAAACGGCTGTAAAGAAGGTGCAGTGTGGTATGCTCCATTCCGCCGTTGTACCAGTCAACTGGCATCCAGTATTTTATAGCTTCCGGCGAAGCAAGTTCACTACTGTTTTTCGGGTCAAGATACCTTAAAAAGTACCACGAAGAGCCCGCCCACTGAGGCATTGTATCTGTTTCTCTTTTGGCTTTTCCGCCGCATTTCGGGCAGGTTGTGTTTACCCAATCTTTCGCGTAAACAAGCGGAGATTCCCCGTCAGGTGAGGTTTCGAATTTTTCTAAATCTGGCAATTTAAGCGGTAAATCAGATTCCTTTAAAGGAACATAACCGCATTTTTCGCAGTGAACCACCGGAATCGGCTCGCCCCAATATCTTTGTCGAGAAAAAACCCAGTCACGAAGCTTGAAATTAATCTTTTCGTTGCCTTTTTTGTTAGCAGAAAGCCAATCTAAAATTGATTTCTTTGCAGCTTTTGGAGTAAGGCCATTTAAAAATTCGGAATTAACCATGGTCTCCTTGCCACCGTTTTCGCTGATGGCTTCTTTCACAGGAAGACCGTATTTTTCGGCAAATTCGCCATCTCTAGAATCGTGCGCAGGAACAGCCATTATGGCGCCCGAAGCATAACTCTTAAAATCGTAATCTGCTACAAAAATCGGGATTTCCTCGCCGCTCACAGGGTTTATCGCTTCAACGCCTTCAATTTTAACTCCTGTTTTTTCTTTCGAAAGTTCGGTTCTTTGAAGGTCAGACTTTTTCCCGGCCTGAACTTTGTAATTTTGAATTTCTTCTAAGTTAGAAATGCTTCCGCTAAGCTCGGAAACAAGCGGGTGCTCAGGCGAAATAACAAGATATGTAGCGCCAAAAATCGTTTCAGGCCTTGTTGTGAAAATTTTAATTTCTTTGCCTTTTGTGGTTTTGAAATAAACTTCCGCACCGCTTGATCTGCCAATCCAATTTATCTGCTGAGCTCTAACTTTTTCAGGGTAATCAACAAGGTCAAGGTCGTCGATAAGTCTTTGCGCATACTCAGTGATCTTAAGCATCCACTGAGATTTATTTTTCCTGATAACTTCGCTTGAGCATCTTTCGCATTTGCCGTTAACAACTTCTTCGTTGGCAAGCACGCATTTGCAAGACGTGCACCAGTTAACCGAAGCCTGGCTTTTATAGGCAAGGCCTTTTTCAAAAAGTTTCAAAAATATCCATTGCGTCCATTTGTAATATTCCGGGTCGGTGGTGTTAATTTCGCGCGACCAATCAAAAGAATATCCTTGCGACTGAAGCTGCTTTTTGAACCTTTTAATGTTATTTTTTGTGACTATTGCAGGGTGAATGTTGTTTTTTATGGCGTAATTTTCAGTCGGCAAGCCAAAGGCGTCCCAACCCATAGGGTAAAGAACGTTAAAGCCCTGCATTCTTCTTTTTCTTGCAATTATGTCAATTGCAGTGTAACTCCTCGGATGGCCAACGTGAAGCCCCTGGCCCGAAGGGTAAGGGAACTCAACGAGCGCATAAAACTTGGGCTTTTCGTGAGAATCCGAAGCGTGGAAAACGCCTTTTTCTTCCCAGATTTCTTGCCACTTCTTTTCTATTTCTAAATGCTTGTAGCTTGAACTCAATTTATTTTACCTCTTTCTTTTCAAAATCAAATATTGTAATTTCCAACAAGGTCGTTGTAAGCCTCAAAGCTATCGCGAATTAATATATATTGCTTTTTAAGCGAATTCCTCATAGCTTCCGAAAGCTTGTGGATAATAACAACATTAAGGTCAGACTGAGCAATCCTTCTAAAATATTCAACCCCGTCAAATCTGCGTTCGATTGAAACGCAATCAGCATTGTATATTATTTTTTCAAGCGTGCTCATGTCTTTTCTTCCGGTAGTGTGATAGCGAATGGCGTTTAAAACGTCGCAATCAGTTATTTGAAGGTAATTCCTTGCATAAATGCTGCCAACCCAACCGTGAAAAACTTTGTGATATTTCTTGCAATATTCCGGCGGGCGAAATTCTATTCCTTCAATGATTTCAAGTTGCTCTTTGTAGCTAAATTCTTTGCAAATATCGTGAAGGATACCGGCGATATACGCTTTTTTTTCGTCAACACCATAAATTTTCGCAAGTTTTTTAGCCATATTGCCAACATTTATGCAGTGATTATACCTTTTTTCAGATACTTTACTTTTCAAATCTTTGCAAATTGCAATTAAATCATACACTTTATTCATCTCCTTTTTCAAACAATGCGCCTGCAAATTCTTCGGCATCAAACTTGCGCAAGCTGCCAATGTCTTCTCCTAAACCTATAAGTTTAACCGGCACGTCAAGCTGATTTTTAATCGCCAAAGCTATGCCGCCCTTGGCTGTACCGTCAAGTTTCGTTAGCACAATGCCTGTTAAATCAAGAATTTTCTTAAACTCAACCGCTTGATTAAGCCCATTTTGGCCCGTCGAAGCGTCAATCACGAGCAAAGTTTCTTTGTCAGCATCAGGGAGCTCTCTATTGATAATTTTATTAATTTTTTCAAGCTCACGCATAAGATTTTGCTTGTTATGAAGCCTTCCTGCAGTGTCGCAGATTATAACGTCAATGCCTTTTGCTTTCGCTGAAGATATAGCATCAAAAACCACTGCAGCGGAATCAGAGCAATCCGGCTGCTTGACTATCTGGCAATCATTTTTTTGCGCAAAAATTTCAAGCTACTCAGCTTCAGACGCACGGAAGGTGAATCCAGCAGCCAAAAGACCGCATTTGCCTTCGTTTTTAATCATGTGAGCAAGCTTTGCAATGGTTGTCGTTTTGCCCACTCCGTTAACTCCCACGACGAGAATAATCGAAGGTTTCGTTTCAATTTTAAGTTCATTTTCGCCCGAAATAACCTCAGTGATAACTTCCTTCAAAAGATCTTTTATTTTTTCAGGGTCGGTTTCGCCGTGGCTTTTAACTTTAGCTTTTAATTTCTCGCAAATGAGCTCAGAAGTGGAAACGCCAACATCACTGCTGATCAAAATTTCTTCCAGCTCTTCGAAAAATTCTTCATCTATCTTGGTAAACGACTTAACAATGCCGTCAATTTTTTTCGTTATGTTGTCTCTTGTTTTTTGAAGATTTTCTTTTATCTTGCTAAAAATCCCCACACGCATTCCTCCTAACTTTATTTAGAATATCCCATGAGTAGAAGCGCAGCCTTGGCCGCATGCTGCTCGGCTTCTTTCTTGCTTTTTCCGCTTCCTCTTCCCACGGGGTTGTTGCTAATTTTAGCCTCAACCGTGAATTTTTTGTCGTGGTCTGGGCCTTCCTCTTTAATAAGAACGTATTCAATCGTCTCGCCCGGGTTTTTCTGGACTATTTCTTGTAAATCAGTCTTATAATCCTTAGCGTTTTGAATTTTTGGATTTTTCACCGCAGGAACTATGAATTTAAGCACGAAATTTTTGGCTTCTTCCATTCCTGAATCAAGGTAAATTGCAGCGCAAATTGCTTCGAAAACGTCGGCTAAAATCGAGGGCCTGTTCTGACCCATGCAGTGGCGTTCACCGCGGCTCAATTTAATGAACTTTTTAAGCCCGAGCTCTTGCGAGAAAACACAAAGTTGCTTTTCGCAAACAAGCGTTGCCCTCAATTTCGTGAGCTCGCCTTCCGGCAAATGCGGGAATGTTCTGAAAATATAATCTGAAGTTATTATCCCCAAAACTGAATCCCCCAAAAATTCAAGCCTTTCATAACTAACGAATTTTCCGCCGGATTCATTCGCAAATGACGAATGAGTTAAAGCTATTTTCAAAAGTTTTCTGTTTTTAAAAGTGTATCCTATTTTACTTTCAAGTTCTTCAACCACTTAAAACCCCTCTCCCTTATCTTCGGTTTTTGTTTCTCTAACCGCTTCTGAAATCACGCCCACAACGTTTCTTTTTGCATATTCTCCTGCCAGACGAATAGCGCTTTTGAACGTTTTTGCATCAGCATTTCCGTGAGCTTTAAACACAGGCTTCGAAGTTCCCATAAGGGGTGCTCCGCCGTATTCTTTATAGTCCATTTTCTTTTTAAGCTCGGTTAAATCTGATTTCAAAAGGCATGCTGCAAGTTTATTTTTCAAATTTTTAGTTAAAATTCCTTTGAATTTACCGAATATTTCTTTTGCCATTCCTTCATAAAGTTTGAGGATGATATTCCCAGTGAAACCGTCAGCAACCACTACATCTGCGGCGCCTGAAGGAATATCCCTCGCTTCGATGTTTCCTATGAAATTAAGCCCACTTTTGCTCAAAAGCTCATAGGCTTCTTGCTGGAGCTCGCCACCTTTGCACTTTTCTGCTCCGATGTTCGCAAGGCCAACTTTCGGGTCGTTAACAAGCATAACATTTTTCATATAAACCGAACCCATAACTCCAAACTGGCACAGCATTTCCGGGCGGCAATCAACATTAGCGCCCCTGTCGAATAACATAAAAAATCCGTAAAATTTAGGAATCACAGGAGCAAAATCGCACCTTAATATATTCTTGATTCTTTTAACGATCAAAGTGCCGCCAACGGTCAGCGCACCGCTATTCCCCGAAGAATCATAGGCATCGCCCTCGCCGCCCGCAAGCATTCTAAGACCTTTAGCCATCGAAGATTCTTTCTTTTCTTTCATTATGCTCATGGGCGAGTCGTGCATATGAATTACATCCGAAGCGTGGATATTATCAATTTTTTCAAGCGATATTTTGCTTTTTTCGCTCTGGCTTTTTATTTCGCTTTCGTTTCCAACCAAGCTAATTTCAAAACCAAACTCATCAGCCGCCGCACGGCAAGCCTTGATGGCCTCAATAGGGCCTTTGTCTCCACCGCAAGCATCAACTATTATCCTCATACTTTTCCCTCCACTAAACTTTTAAGATATTCCAAAGATCTCTCAGACATTTTCGTGTACTTCAGTTTTTTATCTTTAATTTTTTCATCCAGTGATTTTATTATACCAAAATTCGCACCCATTGGCTGAAAATTCTTAACATTTTCATCGCTTATATAAGAAGAAAGAGCGCCAAGCATGGTTGTTTCTGGAAGCTTAACCGTTTCTTCACCCATCAGTCTTTTTGCAGCATTAATACCCGCGAGCAAGCCCGAAGAAGCGGACTCGATGTACCCTTCAACGCCTGTTATCTGCCCTGCGAAGAATAAATTTGGGTTAGCGCGCGTGCTGTAATCTGCACTTAAAAGCCTTGGCGAATCAATGAAAGTGTTGCGGTGCATAACGCCATACCTAACGATATCAAGGTTTTTAAGCGCAGGAATAAGCGAGAAAACTCTTTTTTGCTCGCCGAATTTCAAATTCGTTTGGAAGCCAACCATGTTAAAAAGCTCGCCCGAAACAGTTTCTTTCCTGAGCTGAACCACAGCAAAAGGCCTCTCGCCAGTTTTTGGATCTCTAAGCCCAACGGGTTTCATCGGGCCAAAGCGAAGAGTGTCAAAACCCCGTTTAGCCATGATTTCAACAGGCATGCAGCCTTCATAAACATTCACTTTGTCAACGTCATGAAGCGGCGCACGCTCAGCATTTATAAGCTCATTGTAAAAAA
This sequence comes from uncultured Oscillospiraceae bacterium, assembly GCA_900554775.1. Classification (GTDB taxonomy): domain Bacteria; phylum Bacillota; class Clostridia; order Oscillospirales; family Acutalibacteraceae; genus UMGS1491. The sequence continues at coordinate 3,520 of USIK01000009.1, read as the reverse complement.
CTTCATATTCTTCTTTTGAAAGTGGGCAATTTAAATAATCATCCCCGTCGCCTTTATCGTATCTTGAAGCGAAAAACGCACTGTTCATATCAATGCTTTCAAAAGTAACGATCGGAGCAGCAGCATCGAAAAAGCTAAGGCACCCGCCGCAGAAATTTTTAATATTTTCAGAAAAAGCCTCAGAAGTCAAAGGCCCCGTCGCAATTATATTTATTCCATCTTTTGGAATTTCAGTAATTTCTTGCGAAATGAAATTAATAAAATCGTTTGATTTAATTTTTTCAGTCACCATGGAAGAAAATTTTTCCCTGTCAACCGCGAGGGCTCCTCCGGCGGGAACCCTGCACGCATCAGCGCAAGCAAGAATCAAAGAATCGAAAACTCTCATTTCTTCTTTCAAAAGTCCTGCTGCGCTTTCGAGCCTGTCGGCCTTAAAAGAATTCGAGCAAACAAGCTCACAAAGATTTCTGCTGCTGTGCGCCGGAGAAAATTTTTTCGGTTTCATTTCATAAAGGTTAACTCTTATTCCTCTTTTTGCAATCTGCCAAGCCGCTTCACACCCCGCCAAGCCTGCGCCTATCACGTTTATGGTTTTATTCATTTTCTGATGTCCTTTCGTAGCCGCAGCCTTCGCCTTTGCAATAAATTTTTATTTTCTTGCCGTTTTTCTTGAAAAGAATTTCTCCGCATTTCGGGCATTTTTCGTTTAAAGGTTCATCCCACGAAATAAAATGGCAATTCGGGAAGTTGCTGCAACCGTAAAAATCGCGTTTGCGTTTAGTTTGGCGCTTGATAACATTTCCGCCGCATTTCGGGCAAGTAACGCCGATTTCTTCAACTAATTTTTGAATATTTTTGCATTCAGGGTAGCCCGAGCAACCGATGAATTTGCCGTATCTCCCTCTTTTAATAACCATTGGTTTGCCGCAAAGCTCGCAAGTTTTGTCGATCTTATCTTCTTCAAGGAAGATCTTCACGCCTTCCATTTCTTTCTTAGCTTTTTCAAGCATTTTCATAAGATCTTCATAAAATTTGCTAAGCGGTTCGGTCCAAGTTATTTTTCCTTCGGCAACTTCGTCAAGGTTATTCTCCATTTGCGCCGTGAATTTAAGGTTGACAATGCTCGAAAAGCGCTCTTTCATGAGTTTGTTAACAACCTCTCCAAGTTCGGTCGGTCTTAAAATTTTCGCTTCTTTTTTAACGTATTCTCTCGCAGTAATCGTTGAAATTATCGAAGCATATGTCGAAGGTCTTCCGATTCCTTCTTCTTCGAGGGATTTAATAAGCGAAGCCTCGGTATATCTTGGCGGAGGCTCGGTGAAGTGCTGATTCGGCACTATTGATTTGGCTTTAACCGGCATTCCTTCAGCAAGTTCCGGGAAGGCTTTGGCCTTTTCTTCGGCAATGTCTTTGCCTTCAACATACAAAGCCATGAAACCATCAAACGCAATGGTGTAAGTCGAAGCTTTGAAAATATATTTCTTTTCTGAATTTTCTTTAGATGCATAGACCTCAACCTTTGTTGTGTTTTGAAGGCAATTTGCCATCTGGCTTGCAATAAAGCGCTCCCAAACAAGCTTGTAAATCTTAAATTGATCATTGCTCAAGCTCGCTTTCACAGCGTCAGGCGCAAGGCTCGGGTCGGTCGGCCTGATCGCTTCGTGGCCATCCTGAGCGTTAGCTTTAGTTTTGAAAACTCTCGCTTCTTCGGGCAAATATTTCTTGCCCCAAACATCCAAAATGTAGCTTCGTGCGCCGTCCAAAGCCTCTTTCGAAACCCTTAAAGAGTCCGATCTCATGTAGGTTATAAGTCCCATGAGGCCTTTGCCTTCGAGCTCTATTCCTTCATAAAGCTGCTGGGCCGCAAGCATCGTGCGTTTAGCCGTGAAGCCGAGCTTCCTTGAAGCCTCTTGCTGCAAAGTTGAAGTTATGAAAGGCGGCGCAGGATTTCTTTTCCTTTTTCCTTTTTTAAGCTTGCCAATTTCAAAATTCGACCCGTCAAGGTCCGTGAGAATTTCATTTGCCTTTTTTTCATTGTCTATTTCAATTTTTCCTTTTTCGTCGCCGTAAAATGCAGCCGGGAACGACTTCCTCATGCCCTTTGGAATAAACTGCGCGTCAATGCTCCAGTATTCTTTCGGAACAAATTTTCTAATTTCGTCTTCTCTGTCAACAATCATGCGAAGAGCAACCGACTGAACCCTTCCTGCCGAAAGACCTTTATAAATCTTTTGCGAAAGAAACGGGCTCACTTTATAACCAACAAGCCTGTCAAGAACTCTTCTGGTTTGCTGAGCGCCAACCAAGTCGAGGTCAACTTTCCTCGGAGATTTTATTCCGGTTTCAACACCATTTTTGGTTATTTCATTGAAGGTAACCCTGTTTTTATCGTTAAGGTCAAGGCCAAGCAAATTAGCAAGATGCCAAGAAATAGCTTCCCCTTCGCGGTCAGGGTCCGTTGCTAAAATTACTTTATCGGCTTTTTTGGCCTTTTCTTTAAGCTCCTTAACGATTTCTTCTTTTCCTTTTATGATTTGATATTTAGGCTCGAAATTTTTCTTAACGTCAACGCTAAGTCTTTTAGGCGGCAAATCTCTAATGTGCCCCATCGAAGAGGTTACGTCGTAATTTTTGCCCAAATATTTTTTTATAGTTTTTGCCTTTGCAGGCGATTCCACAATTACTAAATTACTCATAGCTAACCCATCCAAACAAAAATATTTTAAATTTTTTCATACTCTTTTCCTGTATTATTTTTAATTAGACCATAAATCTCAAGTTCTGTCAAAGATGAAAGAACAATTTCTATTTTCATGCCGGATTTTTTGCATATCAAATCAGCGTTCATTGCGCCCCCACCCAAAATATCATAAACTTTTTTAGCGTTTTTTGAAATATTTTCGGGCACTTCCGGCGAAACGTTTTCTTTAAGTTTCGGCTTTTTTTCATGCAAGGAACTAAAAGCAGGCCTTTTTATGCTAATGCTCGGGAGTTTATTTTTAAGCTTGTGTTCATAGCTTTTCACCAAATCTTCCATGTCAACAACCACTTTCACCCCGTCATTTATAAGCGAAATAATGCCTTCGCTAAGCGGGCTTCTAAGGTCAATCGGTGCAACGAAAACATCCCTGTTCTGATTATTTGCTAAGTTCGCAGTAATAAGCGAACCGCTCTTTTTGCCAGCTTCAACCACCACAGTTGCATCCGAAAGTCCAGAAATTATCCTGTTCCTTTTCGGGAAATTGCACGCAAAAGCAGGGTAATCAGGAGGATATTCCGAAATTAAAACCCCAGATTTGGCTATTTTACTTCTAAGAAAGCTGTTGGATATAAGATAATTCGTGTTAATCCCGCAGCCAAGCACGGCAATCGTGCTTCCTCCAGCTTCAATTGCTCCCTCATGCGCCGCAGCGTCAATCCCGAGCGCGCCGCCGCTTACAACGTTTGCGCCGCTCAAAGCCGCCTTGTAAGCCATGCTTTTCGAAAGATTCATTCCGTAAGGAGATCGGAAGAGCGTCGT
>USIK01000008.1 GCA_900554775.1 uncultured Oscillospiraceae bacterium | reverse complement strand
CTCGAAAGCGAAGAAGACATCAAAGATTTTGACAAGAAATTTTCAAATAAACTCGATGAGATCGTCAATACTTTTAACAGCCTAAGATTCTTAAAAAGTCCGATTGTTGGCGTTGAATCGGCAGATGATAAAGAAGAACATAATGAAGAAGATTTTGAACTTTTTTGCAAAAGCAAAAAATATTTTAATTTCATAACTTCAGATAAATCAGCAGTTCCTAAAGAGTTCTTAGTTAGAAAAGACGGTTCCAGAAGAGAAAACAAGATTAGCTCAAAAGTTATCTACATGATTAGCTAACTTCCAATGATAACAGTGGCTTATGAAAAAGACAAAGAAAAAGCAGAAGCTAGTTTGAAAAAGGCATTTGAAGAAATAGATAAATACATGCAAGAGTATAAAACAAAGAAAAGATGGAGCAAAAAGCCACAAAAATTAAGAGATAGGCAGATGATTCTAGGAAATGGGAAGAATTATTCTGCAAACAAAGCCTGGAATAAAAAGCCGCAAGCACCTACAACGCTAAAATTCAGAAAAAAATTAATAGGAAGCGCAAGAGCAAGCAAACAAGCCCAGGCCTTAATGAAAGAAGCTGAAAAAGAAAAACAAGCAGTGCAGCAAGATAAACCAAGGCTTTCATCGTCCCGGAGCAACGTTGTTGGAAGAAGAAAATCAAACATAACATTTAGTAAAAATTCAACACACGGATAAAAATAAATTTTAATTTATGTATTGACATTCATTTGCGCCAGTAATAAAATATACTTGTAAGCATAAGCTTACAGGTTGCCGCTGTGGTGGAATAGGTAGACACAAGGGACTTAAAATCCCTCGGTAGCGATACCGTGCCGGTTCAAGTCCGGCCAGCGGTACCAATATAAAAGCAGACCGGTTTTGGTCTGCTTTTAATTTTTTATGAATCAAAATCATTACATTTAAAAAATCAAAATTAATATGCTGATTTTAATTTTACAGAAATTAAAGAGCTAATAAAATTCGGCTTTTTTAACGTATAAGAAGAAAATTCAACCACCTGGGAATTAAAAACTTGGCAAATACTTGAAATTCACGGTGCATAACGTTAAAATATTTCGTTATGAATTAATTTAAACGTTTACAAAAACGAAGAAAGGAAAATTTATGAGCTTTTATCAAAACATGAACATCGAAAAAAATAACATCTGGGAAATAAGCCCTATCACATGGGGTGATTTTAAAATTGTAGGCTTCAAAGAACTCCGCTCCTACAGCGACCCTGTAGCTGCTTGCTATCATAAAATGCAAAGCCAAGCATGGTATGACCTCGCACTTGGCATTCTCACTAACAATATGCAATTAGTGAAAGAAAATATAGATAAAGTTAATATTTTGAAAGTATTGCCCGTCGTGACCAATGACCCTAATAAAGTTGTGAAACTTTTTAGCGTTAAAGAAGCTAAAAAATATTCAAGCGCTGAAATACAAAATCTTATAAGAGAAAAATACAACCGCGCTTCGCTAAATGCCAAATGGGCTAAGCAAGAAAAAACCAGAACTTCCCGAGGAAGTTATTTCACAACTGTTCCGAGCTTCGACGATGTTCAGCTAGCAAAAGTTAAACCAAATGATTTCGAACCTCTTGCAAATCCTATTACAATTGGCCAAGTTCGAATCGTAGGTGTTTCTCATAATAATTATCGGCAAACATCTTTAAACCATGAATATTATGCAAAGCTAAATTTAAATTTATTGTGCGCTGTGATGTCGGGAAACTTCGGAATGGTGCAAAGCATAGTAGAATCGGACTTTAACTCAATATGCACAATGCCATCATTCATAACAGAAAATTTAAACGAACTGCATGTGGATTTGCCTTTTGAGGCTCTTCAATTAGGTTTCACCCAGATTGCGCAGTATCTTGAAAACGTCCAAAACGCCCAAAATCAAAGCTGCACACCAAGTTTTATAAGGGCAGAATCAACGCGCGAAATAACTTTAGGGACTTTCGTTAAAGCAGACACCAAAATGGAAACAGAAAATTAAATACTTTTAAAAAGCAAAAAATGAGGGCTCGCCTTTTGCGGTGCGCCTTTATTTATTTCTGGCTTATTGATTTTTCGCCACTAAATAATATAATTAACACATAAATAAATTAGAAAATAAAGGTAAACATATGGAAAAAATAACAGGAGTAATTGAAAAAATAGTTTACAGCGACGAAGAAAAAGGTTTCAGTATAATGAAAGTTTACTCTCCAGAATATAAATCTCAAATAACTTTCGTTGGGAATATATATCAAGTTGACGTTGGAACCGAAATCTCTGCTGAAGGCAAATGGACGGAAAATAAAAAATTCGGCAGCCAATTCAGCGTTCAAACATGGGAAGAAGTCTTGCCTGCAGACATAAAGGGCATAGAAAGATACCTTTCAAGCGGACTAATCAAAGGAATTGGACCGAAAATTGCGAAAAAAATAATCGAAACCTTTGGAACAGAAAGCCTGAACATAATAGAAAACGAACCGCAAAGACTAATGGAAATACCAAAGCTGGGAGTCAAAAAGGCCGAAACCATTGCCAAAAGCTGGCACGAACAAAGGGACATAAAAAGCCTGATGATGTTCCTAAGTAACATTGGCGTTTCAACATCGCTTAGCCACAAAATATTCAAAGTTTACAAAAACGATGCGATTGCAAAAATTAGGCAAAACCCTTATGGCCTGATTGACGACGTTTATGGAATAGGCTTTAAAACCGCGGACACAATAGCCATGAAAATCGGCGCTGACAAAGAGTCTTTTCAAAGATGCCGTGCAGGGATTTTTTATGTTCTTGAAAATATTGCCGCAAATGAAGGCCACTGCTACCTGCCAAAAAACGAGCTCATAGAAAAATCTTCTAAAATTTTGGAAATAGACAACGGCAAAATCGCTGCGACATACGACTATTTAATTTGCCACGAAGAATTAATAGCCGAAGATAAAACCAAAGTCTACCTCCCCTGCTTTTATCATGCCGAAATTGGAATTGCAAACAAAATCAAAGAAATTTTAAATTCTTCGCTATTTGCAAAATTTGCCGCTAAACGGCTTAACGCAGAAATGGAAAAAGCCGAGGCTGAGAACAAAATAAAATACGATGACTTCCAAAAAGAAGCGATAAAAAAGGCTGTGAATTCAAATTTTTCAGTAATCACGGGCGGCGCGGGAGTCGGCAAAACCACTGTAACCAAGGCAATAATAGACATTTTCACAAACCTTGGAAGGAAAGTCGTTTTGGCGGCTCCAACAGGCAGAGCAGCAAAAAGAATGAGCGAAGTCACGGGCAAAGAAGCAAAAACAATTCACCGCTTGCTTGAATTTAACAACGACGGGAAATTCACGAAAAATTCAGAAAATAAAATCGACGCAGACGTTTTAATAGTCGATGAAGCTTCGATGATTGACGTAATTTTAATGAATAACCTTTTAAAAGCAACCTTAATAAATACCAGAATTATATTGATAGGCGACGTTAACCAGCTTCCTTCAGTGGGCGCGGGAAACGTTTTAAGAGATATCATAAATTCAGGCGCAGTGCCGGTTATAAAGCTAACGAAAATTTACAGGCAAGAAAACATGAGCAACATTATAATAAATTCCCACAAAATAAACCAAGGCGAAATGCCCGATTTGAAGGTTAGGAAAAATTCTGATTTCTTTTTCATTGAAGAAAATGACGAAGAAAAATGCGCAAACCTTATTTTAGAGCTTTGCGAAAAGCGCCTCCCGAAATATTATAAAGTAAATCCCGTGGCGGACATTCAAGTTCTGGCGCCGATGAAAAAAGGCACCCTTGGGACCGATAATTTAAATAATTTATTACAAGAAAAACTAAATAAAAGCAAAATTTCGTTAAGATATGGGAGCTGCGAATACAGGCTTGGCGACAAGGTTATGCAGATAAAAAATAACTACGACAAAGACGTTTTTAACGGAGATATCGGGAAAATTTTGTTCATTAATGAAATTTTAGAAACACTTGAAGTTGATTTTGACTCAAAAATTGTGGAATATGATATTACTGAGCTTGACGAGATAACCCTTGCCTATGCGTGCACAATCCACAAATCTCAAGGCGCTGAATACCCGATAATTATTATTCCTATGGCTAAATCGCACTACATAATGCTAAAACAAAATTTGCTTTACACAGGGATCACACGAGCAAAGAAAATTTGCGTTCTCGTTGGGCAAAAAGACGCCATTTTCAGAGCTGTTAAAAATAACGATTCAAAAAAGCGCTACACACTCCTTAAAGATAGGCTTGTTTAAAAAAACATTTGAATATTATTGTAATTAGATATACAATATATTCACAACTTATTTTAAGGGAGTAAAACCATGAGAAAAAGTACCCACAAAAAAATTCTTACAATCGGCTGCATAGCCACCATAATAAGTTTGGCAGGAATCAAAACCTTGCCGGTGAAAGCAACTGGCCCAAACGAACAAAAAACTTCTTTAAACAGCGACATGACAAGCGAAAAAATGATGTGGAAAAAGGAGCTGTTCGCACCAGGCAATAAAATTGAAACTTGCGGAGGACTCTTTTGGTACAAATGCATTATTTCAAACAACGGAAATCAAAAAATTTACTACAAATCAAAAAAGCCAATACCAAAAAACATAAATGATTTACTTCGCAAATTAAAAGACGATGAGGATTTTTTTAGCACAGAAATAACGAATAAAAAAGAAATAGAAAAAATAGATGAACTTTTTGACTTTGAGACAGAATCATCAGTTGAAGAAACTTTTTTAGAGGAATTATCCGAAAAATCAGACATTAAAACACCAGAAGAATTCGAAAAACTCTCGAAAATCGAAAAAGCAGAATACTTAATTAGCCCTGGCAGTGAACTAGTGGCTAAAATGAGCTGCAATCCACTTGGTTCTAATATTTTTAAATACAACACTCTTCAATTCCACAAGCTATTAAATTCAAGGCTTGAAAATTATTTCGAAAAATTATTTTCAAAAGACTACGTAGATACTGAAAACCCTGAAAATAAAAAATTATACAATGAATACCTCGAATATGTCTGCAATTTATGCAAAGCAATAGAAAAATTCATGGAAAACAGCGAGCTTTGTGAAATGTACCAAAGAATATATAACATTTTGAAATATAATTAAACCTGAGACTTTTCGTCTCAGGTATTTTTGTTTTTATTGTTTTATTTTATGTTTATTTTGAGGCTTTCGCCGTCAACTGAAACTTCTTTCGTTTCCCTTGGGTCGGTTATTTCTTTAATCTCAGAAAGAGTTTCTTGCGCAATATTCTTTTCATAAGTATTTAAAACTTCTTTTATTTTTTCGCTCTGAGTTTCGAAGCTAATGGTCACTCTGTCGGAGACTTCGAAGCCCGCTTCTTTTCTAAGAACCTGGCAATGCCTCAGGATTTCTCTGTAAATTCCTTCGGCTTTAAGCTGCGGCGTAACCTTAACGTCAAGCGCAACCAAAAGCTCGCCATCTGCCGCTATTCCCTCTTTATCTTTTGAAACAACCGCAAAACAATCCGAAGAAACCTCGCCATAACCTGGCAGATTAATCGAAGAATTTTCTTTAACTTCCAAAGCCAACGCTTTTTTGGTTTCTTCGCTCAAAGAATCGCACAAATTTTTAACCTTATTTAAATCCGCTTTAAGCGCTCTTCCTGCCACTTTGAAGTCAAGTGAAATGAAATTATCTTTGAGTGATTCAAAATCTTCAAGGACAACAATGTTTTAGACATTGAGCTCTTCCTTTATGATTTTTTCATAAGCCAAAGCCTTCTCAAAGCACTTGCCAATGTAAAGCACCGCTAAAGGCTGTTTAACTTTGATATTTTGCTCGTTTCTAAGCTTGAGAGCTCTGTTAACAATTTCTCTTACTTCTTCGGTTTCTTTGAGAACATTCTCATCAAACTCGCCCGCAACCGGGAAGTCTGAAAGATGAACAGATTCAGGAGCATTTTCGTATTTACGGATCATGTTTTGCCAAATGTACTCGGCCATGAAAGGAACTATCGGAGCCATAACCTGACAAATGCGCTTGATTGCATAATAAAGCGTATTGTAAGCGCTTTGCTTGTCGGAATCAATGCTATTTTTCCAGAATCTCCTACGGTTTATGCGAACGTACCAGTTTGAAACGTCATCAATGCAAGATTCAAATTCTTTGATGATTTCGCTTGTTGAATATTCTTCATAGTATTTTTTCGCTTTGCTGATAAAGCTGTCAACGCGGTTTCTGAGCCAAATGTCAACCAAATTTTCAGATTTTTCATCTTTAATTTCAGGTTTATCAATTTCGGCATAAGTCATGAAAAATGAATAAATATTCCACAGTCCAAGGAGCTTCCTGCGAGCTTCTTCGCCAGCTGCAAAGCCGAATCTAACGTCATTATTCGTTGGCGAAGCGGCAAAAAGGTATCTAACTGCGTCTGCACCGATTTTGTCCGCAGCTTCATCGAATTTTATCATGAATCCTGTTTTTGAGAACTTTGTTCCGTCTTCTGCGACTACTTTGCCGTAAGATTGAACCTTTTCATAAGGCGCTTTGCCCGTGAGAGTTACGCTCATGAACAAAAGCGAATAGAACCACAGTCTGATTTGCTCGTGCATTTCGGTAACCCATTGCGCAGGGAAGTTTTTCTTCCATTCTTCGCGGTCTTTGAAATATCCAAGCGTTGAAAACGGAACGATTCCTGCATCAAGCCAAACATCGCCAATGTCCGGCACTCTTGAAACTTCTTTTTGACAGTGCGGGCACTTGATTTTAACTTTGTCGATCCAAGGCCTGTGAAGTTCAGGCAGATCAACATTTTTATCCACGCTTAATTCCAAAAGCTCTTCTTTAGAGCCAACAACCGTCAAATGGCCGCATTCGCAAGGGTAAAACGGAAGCGGCAAACCGTAATACCTTTTCCTTGAAATATTCCAGTTGCCCATGTTCGTGAGCCAATCTTGCATTCTCTTGCCTATGAACGCCGGCTGCCAATCAACCTCTGAAGCCGCCTTCAAAAGCTGAGGTTTAATTTCGTCTGTTTTTATATACCATTCTTTAACGAGCCTGAAAACTATCTCGGTTTTGCATCTCCAGCAAACAGGATAGCTGTGAGTGTAATCATGAACTTTAAACAGCTTACCTTGCTTTTCAAGACTTTCGAAAACAAGGTCTCTCGCCTCTGTGGTGGTTTTGCCGCTTAAAAAGTCGTAATTTTCTTCAAAAGCGCCTATTTCATTTATAGGGCAAATTTCCGGAAGGTTATATTTCTTGCCGAGCTCATAGTCTTCAGCGCCGCAACCCGGAGCAATGTGAACAACGCCGCAACCTTCGTTTGCATCAACGTCTTCCCATGCAATAATTTTATGAGTGAACTCCTTTTGAACTTTAAACCACGGGAAAAACGTTTCGTATTCAAGGCCTAAAAACTCGGAACCTTTAACTATTTTAAGAACTTGCTTCTCGCCTTCAATATACTTAATTGCATTTTTCGCAAGAGCGAGCGGTTTTTCGAAATTTTCGCACTTAACAATAGCGTAATCAAGCTCAGGGTTGACAGCTAAAGCGACGTTTGCGGATAAAGTCCATGGAGTCGTCGTCCAAACGAGCATATCAAAATCCGCATCTTTAATTTTTGCAATGCAAAACACAGCTTTGTGAGTAATATCTTTGTGAGAACCCGACATTTCATGGTCAGAAAGGGATGTTCCACATCTCGGGCACCAAGGCATCGGGCGAGAACCTCTTTCAATCCAGCCCTTTTCGTGGCAAACTTTAAGGAAATGCCAAATTCCTGAAATGTTCTCATCTGTGTGCGTGAAATAAGAATTTTTCCAGTTCATCCATTGGCCAAGTCTTTTTGATTGCTCAATTATAATGTTCGAAAAACGTTCAACGCGATCTTCGCATTTCCTTGTAAATTTATCAAGGCCGTAATTTTCGATATCTTTTTTGTTTTTAAAGCCAAGTTCTTTTTCAACTTCAACTTCAACCCAAAGGCCCTGGGCGTCAAAGCCGTTCCTGTAAAGGCAAGAATGTCCATTCATTGCTTTGTAACGAAGGAAAGTGTCCTTCCTGCTTCTTCCCCATGCGTGGTGCACGCCCATCGGGTTGTTAGCAGTTATCGGGCCGTCTAAAAATCTGAATCTTTCACCGTTTTTATTCTTTTCTCTTAGTTTTTCAAAGCATTTATTTTCTTCCCAGAAGTCAAGGATATCTTTTTCAATTTTTATAAAATCAGGCTTACCTTCTAATGCCATTAGTTTCAAACCTCCAAATTCGTTTATATATACCTTAATTATATAATAAACCAGAGCTTTTGTAAAACTCATTTTTAAGTTAATAATTTTATGACTAAATGATAGTTTTAAAGCGTGTATTTGCTCTCTTTTCTACGTTGACAAAACAAAAAGACGGAATTATAATCTAACTGCAATTTAGCCCTATTTTAATGTAAAAAAGGAGACAAGCCATGCAATTCAAATCTAAAATGAAAAAAACCACAGCAGTAGTTTTAGCCCTTTCAATGATTTTGGCTTCAAACCCAGCTACTTTTGCAGCACGAAACAATTCAGCAACATCCTTATCATCAAAAGCGAAAAAATTAATTAAATACCCTCTTGTCATAGGTGGAGCCATAGCCTTAGGCACGGGAAGCTACTATACCGGTAGAAAAATAGTAGATAGAATGAACCCTTCAGAACGAATTTTGAAAGAAAATATCAAACAAGCCCGCAAAGAACTCCCTGAGCTTGAAAGAAGATATTTAAATAGCGAAACTTCTAAAGAAGAAAAAGCGCAACTTTTAGGAGAAATAAATTTCAGACGGCAACTCGTTAGCGAAAGGCCAAAAAGCACCGCAGAAATTCTGGCAAGCTTGCCGGTGATCGGAGGAATAGCCTTTTGCGCCAAAGGAATTTTAAGCGCAATTGATAATCTTGGCGATATTTCAAAAAGAATCGCGAATATTTCATATCTTTCATATGCATTTACCAACTTTAAAATGATGAAAAACGGCATTGCTTCTTACTTTGAAAAAACACCTTCAGAAGTAAGCAAAGATGAGATATTCAGTAACTTTGACAAAGCATTTTCTGATATTAAAGGCCAAGAAGAAGCCATTCATCAAGTGAAAAATCATCTTTACGACATAGTTATCGCTAAGAACCAAGCTAAATGGAAAGACGAAAAATATTCTCACGGAGATGTGCTTTACTTCCACGGGCTTTCAGGCGTCGGAAAGACCTCCGTTTCAAATGCAATTTCAAATATTCTTTATGAAAACCCGAAAATTTACACTGTAACTCCTTCGGACGTAGACAAAGAAAGCACAGAAAGCGTTGTATCTCAGCTTTTCGGTTCAAAAGAACCTGCCAACCAGAATCCATATTTCCCGCAAGCTCCAAAACAAAATAATTTGACAAACTTTTTGAAAAATAATCCTAATGGAATCGTTAGAATCGAAGAGTATGACAAAATGTGCACTCCTGCTCTTGATGAAGTTTTAAGAACTGTGATGGAATGCGGAATCATCAATGTTAATGGCGAAAAAATTGATTGCTCGGGAATTCTCTTTATTCTAACTTCGAATGAAGACAAAGTTTCAATGGAAGGTTTCGACAAAGAAGATTCCAAAAAACTTGACAAAGAAAGCATCGCTAAAGGATTCACAAGAGTTTGGCATGATAAATCATTCCTCAACCGCGTGAGAAAAGTTGAATTTAAAAATTTAAGCCATAAATCTTATAAAATCATCATAAAAAATCACTTTGATCAACTAGCTGAATTCTGGGCAGATTCGAAAAATGCAGGAATCAAGCTAACAATAGACGACGAAACCATCAAAGATTTAGCAACTGAAGTTGAAAACTTAAACCAAGGCGCAAGATCAATCGACCTTAAAATTCTCCCGCTTTTGCAAGGAGAAATAGGAAACGAAATAAAATTGGCTCCAAACCTTGATTTTTACAGAAATAAAACCTTAAAAGTTTCATACGATATGGAAAACAAAAAATTCAATCTAAATGAATGCTAAAAGTCACCCCCACCCCTGCTCTGAGGGGTGGTTTTTATTATTTTATTTTATAATTTCAGGAAATAATAGAAATTTTATATAGATACTTGACAAAATCCAAGTAAACATTATGATTGATAGTATATTTATGTATAAAATTATTTGATTAGGAGTGAGAGATTATGTTAAATTTCAAAAAAGTTGTAGCAAGAGAAAAAGCCACCGACAAAGACAGGCAAAAAACAGGCCAAAAAAGCTATGAAGAAAAAGTGAAGAAGTTGCTCACATCATGCACCAACTTTGGGAATTACCTAAAAAATAATGTAAGCAGCAAAACTAAGTATTCTGAAATTGCAGAAAAATTCCAAGATAAAAACATGTTCAAGGACCAAATGGCCAAAAACAGGCTTACTTCTCGAACAAGCAAAATTCTTAATGAAATGAGAAAAAGGCTTTCGAAAATTAAAGGAACCTTTAACCCTCAAGACCAAACCAAACTTTTGGCAGCTTTTGAATTCACCCCTAAAAAAGCAAATGAAAAAACCGGACGCATCAAGCGCTCGGCGATAGATGATGCAGAAGTAGTTAAATTTTTTCAAAAAGATATTCCCAGTGCTTTGATGAATATTGCAAGAAAAGAAGCGGCTGCATCATGCAAAGCAGTGGAAACAGGTAAAAAACTGATAGCCAAAGCCACTGCAATGAAAGAAGAGGCCTCAAACCAAAAATCGGTTGCAAAGGACGCCGTAAGCGAATTTAATGAAGCAAAAAAAATAAACAGCATTAAACCAGCAGCTATGGAAAAGCAAGATGAAATCAAACAGCAAATTTCAAGCGGAACACAAAACGCAAATAACTTAAGAGCTTCCATAAAAAAGCTTGAAAAACTGCAAAACGAAATGGAAGAAAAATCAAAAGCACTTAAAGAAGAAATAACCGCGAAAACCCCTGCCGCAAATAAAATCAACGAACTGGCGCAATTTTCAAATGATGCAATTAAAAATGTTGAAAAATCGAAAAATGACCTTGAAAACAAAACAAATGAACTGGCAAACTCGACCGCTACTATCAATAAAATAATCAGTAATGCCGAAGAAAAAGGGCCTTTCGACGAAGAAACAAAAACCTTTACTATAAGGTCAAACGATGATTTTGAAAAAACCAAAAAATACAAAAGTAAAATTACAAAAATAATTATAGCAGGCGAAAACATCAGAACAATTAACAAAAAAGCATTTTGTGGACTAAGTAACCTAGAAAGCGTAACAATGGGCGCAAGCACAGAAAACATTAATGATGAGGCATTTAGCGGCCTTAGCAAACTAAGAGTGGTAACGCTAGGAGCGAATACAACAAAAATACACAAGGCGGCATTTAGCAGATGCACTTCACTTGTAGCTATTGATCTAAAAAATGTTAAATCCATTGGTGAAAACGCATTCAGCGGCTGCACGGCTTTGGAAGGTGTTAATTTAGCAAACGTTGCAAGCGTTAGCGCAAACGCATTTAACGGGTGCACAGCGCTCACTGGCGTCAGTTTAGGCAAGGCTAAAATCATTGCTCAAAGCGCATTCAGTGGTTGCACAGCGCTGAAAGATATCTTAAACGCACAGAGCGTTACAACTATTCAGAAAAATGCCTTCAGCGAATGCAAATCATTGGCGACTGTTAGTCTAGAAAATGTTACATCCGTTGGTGAAAAAGCATTCGACAGTTGCACAGCTCTGACAAACGTTAATTTAAAAAACGCTAAAACTATAGGCGACAGCGTGTTTAATGGTTGCACGGCGCTAAAAAATGCTGATTTAGAAAAATCTGAAACCATCGGCGCAAATGCCTTCAACAGTTGCGCTGCACTAGAAACTGTTAATTTAAAAAGCGCAAAAACTATAGGCGATGATGCATTTAACGGATGCAAAGCGATTCAAAGTGTAATCACACCGCTAACTGAAGAAGGCCATAAATATGTGAAAAAAACCATACTGGATCAAGCGGGTCTTAATCGCAAGAAAAATAATATGTTAAAAAGGCTCTTTACATTGCAAAACATTGAATTTAAAAAATCAAAATAAACAAGAAAAGCCTGCGCTTTAGGTAGCGTAGGTTTTCTGCATATAACAAAAGCATCTGAAAATTAATCAGATGCTCTTTTGCATTTTTTTCTGTCAAAGCTAGGGTTAAAGGCATAGAAGTTTTTGCTGTCAAGCTTGTCGGTGCAGATTCGAAGCGCTTCACCAAAGCGTGCGGAATGTAGCGCAAAAATATTTTTATTTTAAAATTTATATTTTCCAAGTTATTTCGATTTTTTCCTCTGAAATATGCACCACTTCCACAAGTGCACCCAAAACTTCAATCTTGTCTTCCAGGCTCATTTTGTTCCATTTCGAAATATAATCCGTAATTCCCTCTGAGCTCGAGCCACCCTGTAAGAAAGCTAGCTCTTTGCTGAGCATTTCCCGCTTTTCATCCAGTTTTTTCACCCTTGCGTTTATGTAATTCATGAGTGCATCATTTGCATTTAAAACCTTTTTTAAAAGCTCTTCAATTTCCTCATCAATCTTCGAAATTTCCATTTTGCGCTCGTTTATTTTAGGGTTAGAAATGGATCTTGGGCTAGCACTCAAGCTGCTCCATTTAGAAAGTTTATTTTTTATCATTTCAAACATCAAATTCTCTAGGTCCTTTACCTTCAGTGCTTTGCACCCCTTGCAGCAGCCTCTGGAAGCTTTATTGCTGCAAACAAAATATTTCGCAGCTTCCTTACTCTTCCCGCCGGACTTTCTCCCCACAAGCGCATAGCCGCAATTACCGCATTTCATCTTCCCCACAAGCCAAGAATTTTTAGCCCTGCGGCCGGCTGGGGCATGCCTGCTTCTCTGGCTTTTCATTCGGCATTTAAGCCACAAGTTTGATTCAACAACACCTTCATGAGGCGCTAAAACCAAATTTTTATTTTCAAGTGAGGAGTGTTTTTCGCTGGCTGATTTTCCTTTGTATAAATAACAAGCATTTTCACCCGTGAATTCTTCGGCGCTGTTTACCACATTCACGCCCTGGTTTTTATAAAAATCATAAATTTGAAAATCAGCTTTAACATATATCGGGTTCCTCAAAATCTCGCTTAGCCTTGCCGTGCACCAGGTCTTGCCCCTGAGGTTTTTCAAGCCTTGCTCGCTAAAATATTTCAAAATATCTCTCAAAGATTTCCCCGGCTGAGAATAAATCAAATACATCAGTTTGATTTGCTCTATTTCTTCACTTTTGGGAGCATATTTCGAAGTTTGAATGCCGTTTATAACCGTTTTTTCAAGAGAAAATCCATACGGCACCCTCCCGCCCATGTAAAAGCCTTTTTTGCTTCGAGAATAATATGAATCTGCAACCCGCTTTTGAATGGTTTCTCTTTCTAGCTGCGCGAAAACTATGCAAATGCTAAGCATGGCTCTTCCTATGGGCGTTTGAGTGTCAAATTTCTCGGTGGATGAAACAAACTGCACGTTGTGTTTTTCAAATGTTTCCATCATATTCGAAAAATCAAGTATGGAGCGGCTTATTCGGTCGAGTTTATAAACAATAACCCTTTTTATTATCCCTTTTTTAACGTCGCGAAGCATCTCTTCGAATGCGGGCCTGTTGGTGTTTTTACCGCTAAAACCTCTGTCAATGTAGCTTTTGTATTCCCCGCCTCTTGTTTCAAATTTGCAATATTCTATTTGGCTTTCATCTGAAATGCTGTCCGCTTTTTCAACCGATTGTCGAGCATAAATCGCATCATACATTTATTTTGTTTCCCCCGATTGTTCATGGCTTCAAATCAAATTTCAAACATACTTTTTAAAAATGTTATAAAGCCTGCTTTTTGCTTCATTTTCAGCTTGAATTTTTTCCTCAAGCTTAAGCACAGGCGCCAAATTCACCACTGTGTACTGCCTGCCCGACAAAGTATTTTTCAAATACTCTTATTCATATTTCGCACCGTTAAACACGCCAATCCCCTTTAATCACCAGCAAATTTATTTTCTTTTCAATATATGCAAGCAAGCGCGAAATATTAAAAAATGTATTTCTACAAAGGAAAATACAAAAATAAAATTAATAAAGAAATTACACCTTTAACCCACAGGCAGAGCCATTTGTTTTGTGATAAAAAAATATATATGAAAAGTTTTTAACCCAAAAATCAGCAAAATATAACAAAAATATATACAAAATCATTTTGGTTTATGATAAAATTGGTCCGTGACAAATTATAGAAAGAAGGGATTTAATGCAAAAGAAAAAAATTATGCCTGCTTTAACCGCGCTGTGCTTGATAATGAATTTAATGTTCCCGATTTTCAAAGCATATGCAGCTGAGAAAAACGAAGTAACACTGAATTTCACCAATGGCACTATAACCGACGGGAAAGTCGTTTACACAAGTAGCGGCGAAAGCAACAAAGGCGAAATCGAGCTAGTAGCAAAAAATAATATGGATAGCTACGACAGCCAAGCGATTTCAGAAAACAACATGAAAATTGACCTTAACGAAAAAGATTATTACTTAAAAACTGCTTCAAAAATTTCAGTTGAAAACCCTGATGAAATTCCAGGGGCTGCAGCAAACACCTCTTACAACACACTCTACATCGGGGATACTAGATTCGACGTAACCTCGAACCCTTATGTTAAACTAGATACCGCTCAATTCAGCGGGACTTTAAACATAAGGCTTCAAAAGGAATCTGCCCCATCGCCAAGTTACCCTGACAATATTTCTATCAAGGCGACTTACGATGGCTCTGGAATGGAAGTTTATTTAAACACAGCAAAAATCGGTGATGAATCCAAAATTGAAGAAACGGGAAAAGGCTACGCAAGCGGTGAAATCAACAATTTAATTTCAATTCAGCTTGCATTCGGCGACGGAAACATTGGCAGCGTAACCGTCAACGGCGAGAAAATCAATATTCCTGAAGGCACTAAAGACCGCTTGGAATTTAGCGTTGCGCCTGCAAGCGAGTATGTGATTGTGGTTACAAAAGCTAAAAATTCTTCAAGCTCGGATGTACCAAGAACTATAATCTGGGATTCCGACAAAAATAACAATTCAAGCCTCAAAGACAATGAGATTCTTAAAAACGGAAGCATAGAAATCCTTGATATCAAAGATAAAAGCGGAAATTCAATAGGTCTTAACGAAGTAAAGCAAGACACCACAAAGAATAACGGCTGGGCAAGCATTCTTCCCGGATATAAAGTTATTTTGAAATTAAAGCCTGATTACGGCTATCAATTAACTTCGATTAAAATAAACGATGAAACCCTAACTGCTAAAGAGGAAGAATCAACTTTTGAATACACAATGCCGGACACAAACGTTCATTTGAGCGGAATTTTCGAAAAAGTTGATAACAAAGTAACAGCTGACACCGAAAAAGTCAAAGCAGGCAAAATTGAAATCAGTGAATCAGAAATAGATTCTGGCTCGGTAGTCCTTTCAGTCAGCGATGCAGCTTTAACCGAAGAACAAACAGCCAAATTCAAAGAAAAAACCGAAGGATATGAAATCTCTACGTTTTTGGGTATAAGCTTAGACAAAGTTGTTTACAAAGGAACCGAAAATGATGTTTGGTCGAAAAAACTGAATGACCTTAAAAACAAAGCAACCATTACCCTTAAGCTTGAAGAAAAAATTAACGGAAATGAAATTAAAATAATTCACGAAAAAAGCGACGGAACCTTCGAAATAATTCCTGCGGATTACAACGCTTCGGAAAACACCATAACCTTCAAAACTTCCAGCTTTTCAAACTATGCCATAGCAAGCAAAACTGAAAATAATATTGAATCAAAAGAAAATAATAAAGAAGAAAACAATAACAATGAAAATATCGAAAACACTGTAATTCCTAAAACGGGAGACAACATAATGAAATACGCTATTATTTTCGTTTTAGTGGCATTGATTTTAGCAGGGTTCCTGGCATATAACCAAAAGAAAAAATCCAAAAAATAAGGAGGAAACAAAATGAAAAAATCTTGGATTTTTAAAGCGTTGGCTGCAACCGGGATAGCCTTCCCGCTGATGATGGCTAACAACGAAGCACATGCTTTTACAATTACGAACGACGGCAATTACGCTTTAATCATGGACATCAAATACTCTGACGAAGGCGCGACTATCGACGGCTCACAAAGCAAAGTTTTGAAATTTAACTTTGACGAAGGAGAAGAAAAAGTTAAACTCTATGACTTAACAAATGGCATAACTGCTTTCAACGGAAAAAACGAATTTTCAGGCTGGGGTCTTTCGTCAGACAGCACAGAACCCGCAGCACAAAACACAGAACTAACTAAAAAAGACTTTAGCTCATCGGGAGAGATGGGAAATGTATCTTACACAAACGGAAAAAACGTTTACGCATTATTTACCGGCAAAGAACTCTCAGAAACAGGAACATATTACTTAAAGTTAGACCCATTTGCAGGTACAGTAAACGACGAAAACTCTATTTTGCTATCATCAAAATCAGATGAATTTAAAACAGTAGATCTATCAAAATACGTTGCTAAAAGAGACGGCTGTGAATTTTGCGGCTGTGGCTGCGATGGCAAAATCGTAACCTCGATTGATAAAAGCTACTTTA
>USIK01000007.1 GCA_900554775.1 uncultured Oscillospiraceae bacterium | reverse complement strand
GAACTTCTAAAAAATTATTCAGGGAAATTCCCGAATGAATATTATGATTAATTGCGTGTGTTTTGGAATAAGTTCGGCAGGTATGTGAAAATTGCGGTGCCTCTGGTGTTTCTCGTTTTGTTTGTGGTGGTCATTCCAAAAGATAGCCCTGCGCCCGCTCCGGCTGGAGATATTGCGTCTGTTTCGTCTGCGGAAGAAAGTGCGGATGAGCCCTTAGATGCTGAAGAAGCTGAAGAAGAAAAGCCCGAAATAACGAGTTTGCATTTTGAAGAGACTGAGCTGCAGCTTGACATAAATGAAAACAAAGATTTGACTTTGGAAATTGGACCGGAAAATGCAGATACTCAGGATTTGCAATATTGCACCTCGAATGAAGAAGTGGCAAAACTAGAAAAAGCAGAGGAAACCTCGGGGGAAAATAAAATTAACCTCAAGCTGATTCCAGCAAGCGAAGGGGAATGCGAAGTTTTCGCCAAAACATCTAAAGGCGTTGAAAGCAATAAAATTCAGGTGAAAATAATCGACAACGAAAGAATTCTTGCCGAGGAAAAAGCCAGGCAGGAAGCCGAGGAAAAGGCTCAGCAAGAAGCACAAGAGCAAGCCAGAAAAGCCGCTGAAGAAGAGCAGGCAAGAGCAAAAGCTGAGCAAGAAAAGAAAAAAGCAGCCGAAGAAGTAAAGAAAACTACGTCGGCATCTTCTTCCGGGAATAAGTCTTCCTCTAGCAGCAAAAACAATAACAATTCTCACGGCAGGCAAGTTTACAGAACGCCTCATGGAAAAAGATATCATTTCGACCCTGATTGCGGAGGAAAAAATTCTTACCAAATCACCATGGGCGCTGCGATTTCCGCAGGTTTGACGCCTTGCAAAAAATGCGCACATTAATATAAAAAGTTTTATAAAGTTGCCCGATGAAGGGCAATTTTTTCTTTTTTTCAAACTATAAGTGAATGGAAGCTTTTTTAAAATTGAAAGGAAGAAAAAGAATGATAACCAAAGAAATACGTTTAAAATTGTGGGGAAATAACAATGAAATTTTTTATGCAGTTAAGGGCGAAGTTGACGCAAGGTACATCAAGGCTTATTTTTTAGATGAAGAAGAAGAAAACATCAGCTTGAGTGGCAAAACGGTTAAATTTTATGCTCTTAAACCCGATGGAACGCAGATTTATAATAATTGCACGGTTGACACAAGCAACAATAGCGCAACCGTTAGCGTGACTTCTCAAATGGTTAGCGCGCTGGGGATAGTTGAGTGCGAGTTCCAAATTTTTGATTCACAAAATGCTTTGCTTAAGGCCAACGGCTTTAGAATTATCGTGACTTCAAAGGGAGACTTCACCGAAGCGGTTGAAAGCACTTCTGAATTTAACGCTTTGACGACTGCGCTTAATCAAGTCGAAAATTTACCCTCAGATGTAGTTAAAGGCATAAAAGTGAACGGAACACTTGTTTCTAAAGACTCGAACAAAGTTGTGAATATAGCTGTTCCTGCTGTGAGCCAAGGAACATGGGAACCGATACCATCTTGTCCGGTTGGGACGCCTTTAACTTATACTTTGATATTAAATAAATCGCAATATTATTGCATTGGGAATTTGGTTTTTATCAATCTTTATATACATTTGAATATAACAGACATCGGCACGGGAGTGGCTTGCGTTGATGGGTTGCCGTTCATGGTTAAAAAGAATTCTAACTGGCAAGCTATAACAATGAGCCTCAAAGGATGTTTCAGCTCAGATGTAGTGGCGATTGCTTGCGAGGGGACAACCCACTTGAAATTTTGCACGCCAATAGGAGGATTTCCAAAATGGGTAGAAGGAGATTACTTCATTAATGCCAGCGGATGCTACCTGAAATAATAGTGGAATAAAATATGCAAAAACCACCTATTTTATGGGTGGTTTTATTTTTTTAGATAAAATTGTTTAGTTTTAAAGGCTTATGTTATGGTTGTGTTTTTTTAATTTGCTAAATGCATATTTAGTTTATATGATTTTTTTATGTTTAATTCCTTGAATTTAAATAAAAAATTTAATAAAATAACTTCGAACAGTTATTTTATAAGGAGTTATTTAGAATGAAAAACAAAACCCTAGCGATTATTCTTTTGTTGTGCACCGCACTGGTTCCAACCGGCTTTGCAGGCGAAAGCCCAAGAAATCGGTCGAATTATAGCAACATAAAACTTGTTAAAATCGACCCGAAAAGTGAAAATTATGCAATGGGAACTTTAAAAATGTTATCGGATAAATTTAATGAATTATTAGATTTATTGAAGAAAGAGCGCAACAATATAAAGCTTGATAGCAATCAGCAGAAAGCATACACCAAAGACCTTAAGCTACTTACTTTTAGCTACTATGACTTTAGCATGAAAACCAAACCTTTTTACGCCAGGAATTATGCTGGCCATCTTTTCAAGGGTTTAAGCGATTATGCATATCACCCTATGTATATGCTTGTTGACCCATGTTCTGGGCGTGATTTTGGGTGGCTCACTTGCAGCCCTAGCTCCAAATTTTCAGATATGCTTGATATTTTTGTTGAAAATATTCGCTTATCGGAAGATGCCGGATATTATGACGATGTAGGGCTGTGCCTGCACTACTTGAGAAGAATAGTGCGCTCAAAGCTTGAAAAAGTCCTTGAAATTAAGAATTTTTATAATAAATGCCCCACTAATTCTGACAACGCTATAGTTGTGTTTGAAAATATTATTCTTCTTATTAAAAAATTCAAAATTCAAAACGATTTGGCTATTAAGCACCTTGAATTCGTGGTTAAATACGCAAAAAGTAAGGAAAATAGCGAGGCACTTCTCAAAAAAATTGAACACATAGTAACAAATAACATTGGCCATTTTGCTAATTCTGTTGAAGAAATGGCATTTGTGCAGTTTAAAATCAGGTAAGTTAGTCATTGAAAAGTTGACGAAATTTAAATTGTGTTATATAATATGGATATAAATGTTAAAAATAGAAGTTAAAAAGGAGAGTTTTGCCAATTGAATAAGGAAATTGTGAAAGTTTTTTGTGAAATTTTCAAAAATGAAGAATTGCTTTCAAAGTTTATGCTTATTGATAACGTTGATGAAATGTATGAATTTTGCTCTAGCTTAAGGAAGGGTTATTCAAAAGCTGAGTTTGAAAATTTTTTAACGAAGCTGGCTGATGAGTGCACGCTTTGCGCCCAAAGTTTAGGTAAAAGAGCCTTAAATGACGAAGAAATTTCTAGGGTTGCTGGCGGAGTGAACGTTTTTAAAAAGTTTGTTTCATGTGGTTTGGCTGCAGCCACCGTGCTAACTTGCAGCGGCATTAATGCAGCGAATTTAAATGCTTCTGGTTCAAAATCAATTGACAGCTACATAAGCTTAGTGCCTCCTTCCCATGCGCATGAAGAAGAAAAAGAGCCAGAACAAGAGGAAAAACAAGAAAACCCTTTGAAAAAAGACGATTCTTTTTCAAGCAGAATTAAAAAAAGATTCCAAAAAGTTGGCGATTTCCTTTGGGATAACAAAGAAAAAATCACTCTTGGGGCTGCGGTTGTAGTAGGCATTATTTTAATTGCTATCGGAGTGAAACGTTATAACGACAACGATGTTATGACGGAAAGTGATGTGCTTGACACTGGAAGCATCGGAAAAAACATGAATAGGTTTATTCAAGGGGTTCCTATTGTTTCGAACGTAGTGAGTGCGACTGCTGTAAGTTTTGCTGGTCTTGCATGGCTTATAGAGCATCTTGGAAACTTTGCGAAAAGCCTTAATCAAATTCAGAATTTCTTTGGCGATAGCTTTAAAATTTGGAACACAGTGAGAAATAATGGTGCTGCGCTTAACGATTGGCTTGTTGGAGCGGACCAAACCTTTGTTCACACTGAAGAAGAACGCAGAGAAATGTTTGAAGACGGAATGAGCCATGTTAAGGGCCAAGATGAAGCTGTGAAGAAAGTTAAAGAGTTCTTTGAAGGGGTTATGAGCTACAGGCGAGACCTTGACAGAGGCGTTCTTAACGATAATGTTAAGCTTCCGAAAATAATCGTTCTGAATGGTTCGGCAGGAACTGGAAAAACCATGACTGCGCAAATTTTGGCTAGATCGCTGGCTCCAGACCCAAAAAATATTTTCCACATTAGTGCTGAACAAATCAAATGCAGCAAGGAGCACGACCCTGTGCAAGAACTTTTCGGTGTTTCGAAATCAAGGTTCTTCTATTATGATAGCCCGAAAAACAATTTAGGAAAGTTCGTTATGGAAAATCCTAAAGGTGTTGCAATAATCGACGAATACGATAAAATTGGTGATTTAGCCAGCATTAAAGAGGGCTTAGTGCAACATCCTCTTGATGCTTCAATCAGAATTTTATTTGATAAAGGCGGCATATTCCCGAACCCATGCCAAGGCGGCGATGACATTGATTTTTCAGCTTTCACGTTGATACTCACAACGAACGAAGCCAACACTTCGCTTGGCCTCCCGGAAGATAAAACCTGCACTCATCCGAAACATGACGGAAGCGTTCTGACGCGCTTCAAAGAGAATGCTGTTAGATTTAAAATTTTAGACAGGCAAGCCTACAAAGGAATTGCAGAAGATGAAATCAAGGCCACCCTTAAACCTTCAATGCAAGAAAAAGGCGGCAGCTGCTGGTACAAAATCAAGGATGATACAAAAGATGAAAACGGCAATGTGATTTTGCAAGACGGTGTATTCAGCAAAATGGCTGACTACATAATGGAAGAAAAGGAACTGGCGGAAATTTTGCGTGATGAAGATGACAACAACATTATTGCGCCGTGCGCCCGCACTATGGTTAACTTGTGCCGTGAGCTGTGGAGTAAAGTAAGGTCGATTTATACAGCTAGGGAAGAATCCTTGGTTCGTAAATTCCTTCAGGATGAAGAAGTGAAAAAAGCCGGCCTTAATACTTTTGAAAAAGTGCGTGAGGCAATGCCTGCAGGAGAAGTGAAATATGAAATTGACTTCAACTTTGAAAAAGACGAAAACGGAACTTTCAAAAAGGGTTTCACTGTAAAAACGAATTATAATAAATTTGCGGATGAAAATTACGACAGATTAAAAGAAGAGTTAATTACGAATAAAAAGAAAAACAAAAAATAAGCAAAAAATTTTTAGAAAGGGCCTTCAACTAGGCCTTTTCTTGTTTTTTATTAATTTTATTGAAATTTTATAATTAAGGGTTATAATTAAAGAAAAGGTATTGAATTTGAAAAATATTTTTATGATTGCTTAAGTATAGATAGTTAAGACGTATTTTTCAAAAAAGTTTTTAGTAACTTGTCAAAGGGAGAGATTTAGTTTGTTCAATTTGGTTTTAATTTGCGGTGGGCCTTCACTTGAAAGGGGCATCTCGCTTAATTCAGTTCGCTCGTTTTATGATAATGTAGGAAAGTCAGACAAAATTAACATAAAGGTTATTTTTATTGATCTTCATCTTAATAAGTATTTTGTTGATGAAACTTTTCTTTATTCTAACACAACGAGCGACTTTGATTTTAAGCTTGCAAATGAATGTGAGAAACTTTCGGAAGAAGAATTTGTAAGCACTTTGAAAGGCGCAAGTTTAGTCATGCCTGTTATTCACGGCGCTTACGGCGAAGACGGAACAATCCAAAAAATTTTGGAAGAAAATAATATTCCTTTCGTGGCTTCGGGCTCTAAGGCGTGCGACATGATGTACAGCAAAGCAAACGCCGAAACGCAAATTTTAAATAAACACAATTTCAAAAGCATTCCGAAGCTTATTTTAAGCAAAAATGAGCCGGGCATTAGTGAAAAAATAAAAGAATTTTATGAAAAATTCAATCTTTCAAAAGTTGTTATAAAGCCAGTTAAGGGCGGCTCTTCTTTTGGAGTTGTTTTGGCTGAAAATCTTCAGCAATGCCAGGAAAAAGCCATTTGTGAGCTCGAAAATTACGGCGATGTTTTGATCGAAGAATTTTGCAAAGGAAGAGAATTCACTGTTCTTATTCTTCAAAATTTCGAGGGCAAACCCGTTGCGCTTATTCCAACGGAAATTGAGGTTAAAAACGCGGCCGAAAGCGAAAAAGACATTAAAGAAAATTTCTTCACTACTCGCCGCAAGTATCTTCCTACCAACGAAACTCACTACTACAATCCTCCCAGGTTTCCTGCTTCAATTATTGAAAAAATTAGGCATCAAGCCGAAAGTCTTTTTGAAATTGCAGGAGCAAAAGACTTTTTGAGAATTGACGGCTGGCTTTTCGACGATGGTGAAATCTATTTTTCAGATTTTAACCCCATTTCAGGCATGGAACAAAACAGCTTTTTATTCCAGCAGGGCGCTAAAATCGGCTTCACGCACAAAGGCATTTTGGAATACATTTTGAGGAGTTCCGCGAAGCGTCAAGGCGTTTATTTCCCGGAAAATGGCGGTAAAAAAAGAGTTAACATTTTGCTTGGAGGAATAACCTCCGAGAGGCAAGTTTCGCTCATGAGCGGTTCGAACGTTTGGCTGAAACTTTTGAATTCAAAGCTTTACGAGCCGCACCCTTACTTAATGATAATGGAAAATGGGGAATACAAGGTTTCGCCGCTTACATATGACATAATTTTGAATCATACGGTTGAAGAGGTTATTTACCAGCACCGCGCAAAGCAAAATGAAACGCAGAGCCTTAAAACCAAAATTCGCGAAAAATTAGGCCTTGAAGAAAAGCTCGAGTTTATTCCTCTTAAAGATTTCATCAAAAGGTCGAAGCTTCAAGATGCTTATGTTTTTCTTGGTCTTCACGGAGGTTTTGGAGAAGGCGGTGGAATCCAAGAATTGCTTGAAAAAGAGGGCGTTCCTTTCAATGGTTCGAGGTCTGAGGCTGCAAAGCTTTGCATGGATAAATTCGAAACTGGCAAGGTAGTTGATTCGCTAAAGCTTCCTTCGCTCAGAACCGCAAAGAAAACTTTCGTTACTATTGATGAACTTAAAAAGATTGCAAACTCAAATGATTACGAAAACTATTGGAATGAGCTAACAAAGGAATTCGGTGCAGACAAAGTTATAATCAAACCTAGGAAGGACGGCTGCTCGACAGGCGTAGTTGTTTTGACATGTGCAGAAGAGTTTAAAAAATATGTTGAATTCTTCACGCTTGGAATTGACATTGCTCCTGAAGGAACTTTCAAAATGCACAGTGGACCGATAACTTTGGGCGTTCATAACAGGGAAATTTTGATAGAAGAATATATTGAAGTTGATAAAATTTCGATAGTTGATAATAAAATTATTTATGAAAGCCCGGTAAAATGGGTTGAGCTTACAATCGGTGTGCTCGAAACCAAGGGTAAATATCATGCGCTTAGCCCGAGTATAACCA
Source organism: uncultured Oscillospiraceae bacterium (assembly GCA_900554775.1). Taxonomy (GTDB): domain Bacteria; phylum Bacillota; class Clostridia; order Oscillospirales; family Acutalibacteraceae; genus UMGS1491. The sequence goes on along the minus strand of USIK01000007.1, from coordinate 9,867 downwards.
TTGCAAATTCAGGCGTTTTGAGCCTTGAGGAAAAATTCCAGGGTGGAACAGGCGTTAACATAACTCCTCCGCCGGAATATATTATTGCGAATGAAATTACAGCTAAACTTAAAAGTTACATGGAAAAACTTTTCGAAATAGTTGGAGTTATAGATTATTGCAGGATTGACGTTTTCGTTAACGGCGAATCGGGCGAGATCATCGTGATTGAAATTAACACTCTTCCAGCGCTCACTTCATCGACTGTAATTTTCCAGCAGGCAGGCAAAGAAAATCCGCCGCTTAATCCGCTTGGATTACTCGAAAAAATTATTTCTAACCACAACTAAATTTAGATAAGAGGTCTTATTAATGAAAGCACTTATGCTTGAAGAAATTGCAAAAGCTATTGGAAGTAAAAACGAAAATTTCGAAAATGTAACCGTTGAAAACGTCAGCACTGACACGAGAACTTTGAAAAAGGGCGATTTGTTTTTCGCCTTCAAAGGCAAAAAGCATGACGGCCATGATTTTATTCAAATCGCCGAGAAAAAAGGCGCTTGCGCAGTCGTTTGCAGCGAGGAAATTGAAACTTCGTTGCCTATTTTAAAGGTCAGCGACACTTTGCTTGCGCTTCAGAACATCGCTTCTTATTACAGAGCGAAAATCGGTGCGAAGGTCATTGCTGTGACGGGAAGCACCGGGAAGACCACGACCAAAAACATGATTGCAAATATTCTTTCAAGAAAGTATAAAGTTTTTGCGGCAAACCGGAATTTTAATAATGAAATTGGGCTTCCGAAGAGCATTCTGGAGCTTGACGACAGTTATGATTTCGCTGTTTTAGAAATGGGAATGAACCACCTTGGCGAAATTGAAAATCTTTCGAAAATCGCAAAGCCGGATATTGCTGTTATTACGAATATAGGCAAGGCGCATATTGGAAGCCTTGGCTCACTTGAAAATACTTTTAAAGCTAAGCTTGAGATTTTAAAGCATTTAAAGCCAGGCGGAACGATTGTTCTGAATTCCGATGATGATATGCTCAAAAATTTTAAAAACAGCGAGTTTGAAGTCCTTTTTGCGGGTTTGAAAAAAGAAAATAATCCTGATATTTTTGCTGATAATATTGAAAATGATGAGTTTTCAAGCCGTTTTGAAGTGAACTTTAGAAATTCTAAATTTAAAGTTTCATTGCCAATTTTAGGTAAGCAAAATATTTTGAATTCTCTTTTGGCTTCGCTCGTGTGCTTGAAGCTTGGCTTCGACGGAAGCGAAATTGCGAGCGCTCTTGAATGCTTTGTGGCTTCGCCGATGAGATCTGAAGTTTCTTTCGTTAGTGGCGTTAAAATCATTAAAGATTACTACAATGCCAGCCCTGAATCCTCGAAGGTTGCTGTCGAAAATTTGGCGAATATTAAAAACGATGGCAAAAAGATTGCAATTTTAGGCGAAATTTCCGAGCTTGGAAGCTTCAGCGCTGAAGAGCATTTTAATCTTGCGGTTTGCTGCTGCAAAAATCAGATAGATCATGCATTTTTCATAGGTGAAGATTTTAAATCATTTAAAAATGGGATGAAAAAACATTCGAATTGTTTTGACGCCTCTGAAAGAAAAAATATGCTTGGTTGCCTTAAAAGTTATGTTTCTAGCGGTAAGATAAAAGCGGGGGACACCGTTCTTATAAAGGGCTCTAGGAACATGCATATGGAAGAAATTTACGAATCGCTCAAAAGATTTTTAACCGGCGAGCAATATATTCCTTCTTCGCTTAGCTCTACGTGGCTTCATGTGGATGTTAACGCTATTAAATACAATTTTATGCAAATTAAAAACGCTGTTGGAAGCGCAGTTGAAATCATGCCGATGGTCAAGGCGAATGCCTATGGAATCGGAAGCGATATTATCGCAAATTTGTTTAGTGGCTGCAAATATTTGGCTGTGGCTGATGTTAAAGAGGCGTTTAGCATTAAAAATGTGCTTATGAATGCCAACATCGTGATTATTTATCAGCCGTCTGTTGAAGATATTCCTGAAATTGTTAGGGGAGAGTTCATTCCTGCGGTTTCTGACCTTGATTTTGCTAAAGAGCTGAATGAAGAAGCTAAAAATTCAAATAAAATCATTCGTGTTCATGTGGAATTTGACACAGGCCATGGTAGACTCGGGCTTAACTTGCCTGATATTTCGGAATTTGCAAAAGAAATTTTGAAACTTAAAAATATAAAAGTTGAAGGATTATTCATGCACTATTCAAGCGCTGATGCTTTAGAAGATTCTGATATAGCCTTTACGAAGCTTCAAACTAAGCGTTTTGAACAAGGTATTGCAGATTTCGAAAATATTTATGGTGAAGTTAAATACAAACACGCATGCGCTGGGGCGGCAATATTCAATGAAAATGCTAAGCATTTTAACATGGTAAGGCCGGGATATATTCTTTACGGCTACTACCCATGCGATTTCCTTAAAGAAAAGGTTTCGCTCAAGCCTTGCCTTAAGTTCACTTCGAGCATTTTGCAAATAAGAGAAGTTGAAAGCGGCACGCCGATAAGTTACAACAGGCGCTTTACAACCGGCCGCAAAACTAGGGTTGCGACTATTGGGATTGGTTATTCAGACGGAATTTTCAGATCTCTTTTTAACAAAAAAAATCCGGGATGCTTCGTTATTAATGGTCAACGTGCACCAATTATTGGAACCATTTGCATGGATTTGACGATGGTTGACATAACCGATATTAAAGGCGAAGTTAAAGTTGGAGACGAAGTCGCAATTTTTGACAACATTAATGTTACTGTTGACGAAATGGCGGAAATTTGCGGCACGATAGGCTATGAGATAATTTCAAGAATTGCGGAAAAAGCCGACAGAGTGGAAACTTTTTAATAAAAAATAAACCACGCGATTAAAGCGTGGTTTTTTCATATTCATTTTTAATGGCATTAACAATTTCTTCTGTGTGCATTCCGCGTGAACCTTTTATGAGGATTTTATCATTCGGGGTGATGATTTCAAAGAGCGTTTTTATGGCTTCTTGATTATTTTCGCAGTGGTAGCTGATTATATTTTGGTTTGCAGACATTGCGCCTTTTGAAAGATGCCTGGAATCTTTCCCAACGGTTATTAGAATATCGACTCTTTCCATTGCGATGTATCTTCCCGTCTCGAAATGAATTTCTTCAGATCTTACTCCGAGCTCGAGCATGTCTGCAATAACGACTATATTTTTCCCTATGCTTGGAAGATTTTTCAGAATTCCAACAGAACTTTTGACTGAATCTGGGCTTGCATTGTAAGAATCATCTATGAGAGTGATGTCTCCGATTTTCGAAATTTGCTGACGCATGCCTGCGTTTTTGAAATTTAAAAGTCCTTTTTTTATGTCTTCAAGATGAATTCCCATATCCATCGCCACAGCTATGGCCGCAAGTGCATTGTAAACGTTATGCATACCGAGGCAAGGAATTGTAATATTATCTTTTAGTTCCGGCGTGCAAAGAACAAAACTAGTCGAAGTGCTTGTTGAAAAAACGTCTTCGCAGCGGTAGGGGTAAGAGCCATTCACACCAAATTTAATAACTTGGGCATCGGTTTTTGCGCTTGCAAGCAGCGGGGAATCGCCATTGACATAAAGTTTTTTGTCTTTTCCTTTTATGATTTTCACTTTTTCGTTGCAAGTAATTTCAGTCGATTTAAAATTTTCGATGTGTGAAAGCCCAATATTTGTGATGACGCCTATGGTTGGTTTCGCAATTTTTTCCAGCCTGTCCATTTCGCCAAGCTCGCTGATGCCCATTTCTAAAATGGCAACTTGGTAGCTGCTGTCAAGTTTGAAAATCGTTAGTGGCAAGCCAATTTGCCCGTTATAATTACCTTCGGTTTTAAAAACTTTCAAATTTTCACCCAGTGCCGCAGCAATCATTTCTTTTGTGGTGGTTTTGCCAACGCTCCCTGTGACTCCTATGACGGGGATTTCAAATTTTGCTCTGTAATGAGCCGCCAAATCCTGCATTGCAGCTAGGGTTGATGCAACTTTAATCATTGGCCCAGGGATTTCACCTTCAAAGTTTTCTTCAACCAAACATGCAGCTGCGCCTAGCTCAAAAGCATTTTTCACAAAGCTATGGCCGTCAACTTTTTGCCCTTTGAGCGCCACGAACAAGCAATCTTCCTTGGTTATTTTTCTTGTGTCTACGCAAACATCGCGTATAAACTGGTCAGTATTGCCCGAAAGAAGCTCTCCACCGGTTATTTCCAAAATCTCCTTTATGCTGATTTTCTCCATAGTTCACCTCTGTTTATTTCGCGTTAAGGCCCAGCTTTTTAAGTATATCGGAAACGACTTCTCTTTCGTCCAAATGATACTTAACACCCTTGATTTCCTGGTAGTCTTCGTGGCCTTTACCCGCGAGTATTATTACATCGCCGTCCTTCGCATTTTTTATGCAAAATTCAATAGCCTTTTTTCTGTCCGGCACTATAGTATATTTGCCGGAAGTTTTATTTATGCCTGTTTTTATGTCTTCAATTATGTCAAGCGGCTCTTCAAACCTCGGGTTGTCGCTCGTTATAACCGAAAGGTCAGAAAGTCTGCCGCTTACTTCGCCCATTTCATATCTTCTAATTTTCGGCCTGTTTCCTCCCGCACCGAAAAGAGTGACAATCCTTTTTGGATTATATTTTTTAATGGTTTTCAAAATGTTTTCCATGCTAAGTGCGTTGTGCGCATAATCAATGAACATGGAGTAGTTTCCTGCCGTTGGAAGAGCTTCAAACCTGCCTTTAACCCTTGTTTTTTCAAGGCCTCTTGAAATGAAATCTTTAGGGATTCCAAGGCTGTCAGCCGCAGCAATTGCTGCAAGAGAATTGTAAACGTTAAATTCGCCAGGAATAGAAACGAAAATATTTTTGATGTCAATTTTCCCCGTAGCAGAAAAACTAATCCCGATTTTCCCGTTTTCATTTATAAGATTCAAATTCTCAGCGTTGTAATCAGCCGGCGAATTTAGCGCAAATGTTCTGATTTTGCAAGTGTGGTTTTTAATTGCTTTTTCGTGGTTCGGGTCGTCTTTGTTTATTATCCCTATTTCACATTTTTTGAAGAGTAGTGCCTTTGAATTTAGATATTCTTCAAAATCTTTGTGCTCGCCGTCTCCAATGTGGTCGTGGGAAATGTTCGTGAAGATTCCAATATCAAAATTAATGTCATCAAGCCTGTTCCTGGCAAGACCTATCGAAGAGGCTTCAATAACTGCGTATTTGCAGCCATTTTCAACGATTTTTCTTAGATATTTGTGCATCTCATATGATTCTGGAGTCGTGTTGTTCATAGGAATAACTTCTTTTCCCATAACAACGCCAATTGTACCGATTAATCCAACCTTTGCGCCCGACTCTTCGAGAATTGATTTAATCATGAATGAAGTGGTGGTTTTGCCCTTTGTTCCGGTGATTGCAACGGTTTTGATTTCGTTTGCCGGGTGGCCGAAAAAGTTTGCCGAAATGTGAGAAAGCGCAGCTCTTGAATTTTCAACCCTGATTATGGTCGCGCCCGCAATTTTAATGTCTTTTTCGACTATAACGGCCTTTGCGCCTGCAATGATCGCCTGCGAGATAAACTCGTGGCCGTCAAAATTAATGCCTGAAAGGCAGACGAATATGCAATTTTTAGTCACTTTTCTGGAATCGTAAACAATGTCCGAAATTTCAATGTCGGTCGTTCCAACGATAGATGAAGTTTTTAAATTTTCAATAATTCTATTAAGATTCATAAGCTCTTCCCTTCGGAATTTAAGTATTTTTTTGTTGCTCTTTAAATTATACTCACAAAGGTTAAGTTCTGCAACTTAGTTTAAATTTTCAAGAATGTAGGCCACGGTTTCAAAAAGAATCGTTTTTGGCTCGCTTGAAGAAGTTTTTAGTTCCAAATCTGCTTTGGCTAGTTTAGAAATTATTTTTTTAATATTTTCAAAGTCAAGTTTTTTTGCCGTTTTTTCAGCGTTTTTAATTCTGAATTCTTTATTTTTATAATCGAAAAATTCTGCTAATTTCGCCGGATTTTCGCCGCTTTCTAAAAATAATTTTGCACGGTAAACGTCGTTATATTCACTTGAAATCACGCCCAAAATGGCCATAGGTTCTTCGTTTTGCTCAAGCAAGTTTTCAAGGACTTCAAAAGCCTTCTTTGCATTTTTCGAAGTGATTGCCTTAGGAAGCTCGAAAATGCTTATCTTTTGGTTTGCCTTCCAAATGATATCCAGCGAATTTTCATTTATTTCTTCGCTGTTTTCAAATTCGCAAATTTTTTTAACTTCGCTTCTAATTTCGTGAATTTGGTAGCCTTGGCATAAGTTCATTATTTTTTTCGCAATAGCAGGAGATAGATTTTTGCCAAAATCTCTTTTCGCCCAGGCGATAATTTGCCTTTCTATGGGAAAGTCGCTTTGAGTGAGGTTTGAAAAAATGCCATTTTTCTTAACGAAATTTTTGATCTTTGTGAGTTTTGCAGCGTGCTTTGCTGCGGGTGTAGGCGCCGTTTGAGTTATTATCAAAATAGAAAATTCGGGGATATCTGAAATTATTTCTGTCAAAGTTTTTATGTCATCACTATTTAAAGTTTCCCACGGGATATCTTTTAAAATAATGCATTTTTTAGCTGTCATCATTGGAAATGTATTGATGGAATCGCTTAATTTTTCGTTTGAAAACGCTTCACCTTTCATGGAAACAAAATCAAACTCGGTGAAATTTTTGCCCAGAATTTCTTCAAGAATTTTTTCTTCGAAGTAGCTTACTAAATCTGCTTCTCCGGTTAAAAAGTATAGATTTCCAAAATTTTTCAAATCCATTGATTTTTTCAGTTCTTTGTATTTCATTTCTGCCATTATTAACAAAACTCCTTTACTTTATAGTTTTCTTTGTCTAAATCTATATAAATATTTTCATTGTAAGCACTTGAAAACAACTTAATATTGGTGTTAATAAGTTTTTTTATGAGAATATCGGAGTCTTGCTTAGAATTTGAAATTATTATGTTTTTAGCTTTGATTTGCTCGTAGTTAATCGGCAGTGCCGCAGCAATTAAAAAGTCGCAGGTTTGGTGTTTTGTGGCCAATTTTGAGGCATCGCCGCCTTCAGGGCAAAGAAGAATTTTTATTTTTTCTGTTTTAATGAACGCAAAATTTTTCTCACCTGATTTGAATGTTTCTATATTTATGTTTCCCCAAAGTTTTGAGGAAGATTTATTTTCAAAATATATAATTTTCGAATTTTCTTTTAAATTCACCGATTTTTCGGCCAAAATGAACTTTGGATTGAAATCGGAAATTAATTTTTCGGTGTAATCTCGCTTTGAAACCGGGCAGGAACCCAAAAGAAAATAGTCAAAATTAAACCCTTCAAATTTTAAAAGTTCACGGTTTAATTCCGTGGTTTGGAATTTGTCGCTTTCATATAAAATTAGCGCTTTTTGTAGGCCTTTTGAAATCACTACAGCTAGACCTTTCGAGCAGTTCAGAACGCTTACCCTTGTTACGTCAAAATTGAAAATTGCATAAGAAGCCGCGCCTGTAACACCTAGCATTAAAGATAGAGCCAAAGCCAGTTTCAGCGTTTTTTTGTAATTTTTGAAAAGAATGCTTATCGCTACTAAAACGAGCGAGAAAGCAATGCATAAATTCACATAACCGTAGTCCAGAGATATTAACGCAAATGGAATTTTGGATAAAATATTTGAAATGTATACGATTGTTTGTACTGAAATTTCACAAATAAATGCTATTGGTTTCACGATTATTTTCGGTGCTCCAAAACACGAAAGTGGCTGAAAAATCAATAAAGTGTTTAAAAGCAAGCTTGAAAGCGGAATCATGATTAAATTTGACAGAATGAATATGAGCGAGGCTTTTCTGAAAAACCATACGCTCACGGGTAGCGTGAAAATCGAAACCGAAATGCTAACTGAAACGCTTTCTATTAAGCTCATGCAAAATTTATTTTGTGAAATACCTCCAAGTTTTGAGCAAATTAGTTTTCTTACTTTTTTCTCGTTTAAAATTATTCCCATTGATGAAAAAACGCTCAGCCACAGGTTTATTCCTAGCGCTGCGTTTGGGTTTGGTAAAATTATTGCCATTATTGCGATTCCAAGCGAATTTAAAGAGTCAGATTTTCTGAAAAAAACTGTGCCTAGATTACAAATTATCATCATTATGCCTGCGCGCATGACCGAAGGCGTGAAGCACGTGAGCGCCATGAAGAAAAGTATTGCACAACAGGAAATTAAAACTGAAATTTTGTTTCCTAGCTTTAATTTTTTTAAAATTTTGAGCAAAAAGCTGCTTAAAATGCAAATGTGTATTCCTGAAGTTGAAATTAGGTGGTAAACACCAATTTTATCAAAATTATTTTTGATATCATCTGGGAAATTATGCTTTTCACCAAGCAAAAAACCGTTCATCACATTTGCAAGTTTTTCAGGGAAGGTGCTCCTTGTGCAAGAAATTAGTTTGGCTCTCAGGAGGAGAATTTCCTTGTTTATGTTAAATTCATTTGACGAGCATTTTACGTCATAGGGCAAGTAGTTGTAAGCGTAGCAGCAAAGATAAATGTTTTTCGAGCGATAATGTTTTTCGTAGTCAAAAGTTCTTGTGCTTTTTGGCAAATAAAAATGAACTTTCCCGGTGAAAGTGTCGTAAACATCGGCTTCTAAAGGCTCGGAGGAAGAAACTTTTGTTCTAAATTTTTTAACTTTTTCACCGTTTATTTCTTCAACTTGCATAATGTAATTATAGTTGCTTTCCTTTTTATAAGGAAGGTCAACAATTTTTGCGCTTATTGTAACGTCTTTGTTCTGAAATTTTGAGGTGGGTAATATACTGGAATAATACGTATAAAAATTAACTAAAATGGCTGCAAAACAAGTTAGAAAGCACACAAAAAAGATTTTTTCTTTTCGAATTAGCGGTATAAACAGGCAAATTATGAAAACAAAAATGACCCCACCGGCGGCATATAAGAGCATGTCGGCAGGCAAATATGATGAAAAAAATAACGCTATAAGATAAGAAAAACCAACCAAAAATGGCAATCTGACCATGTTTTAAAACCTTTCAAAAAATAAAATAAAAACTCTCTGGCTTAATTTTGAAACTGAGCCGGAGAGAAAGCACTTAACCCGGAGGCCATTTTAATTTTCTGCCTGAAAGGATGTGAAAATGCAGATGCATTACTGTTTGACCTGAATTTTCGCCGCAGTTGCAAACGATTCTGAAATCATTTTCTATTCCAAGGAATGATTTAAGCTCAGAAATTTTTGCGAAAATGTGGGAAATAACATCGCTATTTTCTTCGGTTATTTCAGCTAGCGAAGAAATGTGTTTTTTAGGAATTGCCAGAAGATGAATCGGTGCTTCGGGGTTTAAATCTTTGAAAATTACCATTTTTTCATCTTCATAAAGAAGATTAGAGGGGATACTTTTATTTGCGATTTTGCAAAAAATGCAATCCATAATTTCAGGTTCTCCTTTATATTTGAATTTTTTAATGCAAAAAATACCTATTTATAACTTATTTAATGAATACATTATTATTGTATTGATATCAGTTATTATTAATAGCGGAATTAATATTGCTATAGGACTTGAATACTGTTATCAAGGAAATTTAAATAAAAATATTATGATAGGATTAAAAAAGATTAATAATGATTTAAAAAATGGCAAATTACTATCCCAATCCATGATTGAAACAAATATGTTTTCAAAATCTACATTAGCTCATATTAAGTTAGGAGAGGAATGTGGAGCTTTAGATAAACGATTAACTATTCTTGAAGATACTATATTTACTAATTTAAGTTTTAAAATTAGTAAAATAACATCAATG